>NZ_JALKAT010000029.1:0-49198 GCF_023015685.1 Isoptericola sp. S6320L | reverse complement strand
CACGCCGTCATCGCTGGACAACAAACGGCGTGTCGTGCACCCACAACACCCAGAGCGCCCAGAGCAGCCACAGCGCGGGGCGGGGCGGGGGGCAGGAGAGCTGAGAGTCAGCGCTGGACGCGTGCGCTGCCGCCCGCGGCGAGCTTGGCGACCTCGGCGAGCGTCGCCGTCGTCGTGTCCCCCGGGGTCGTCATGGCGAGCGCGCCGTGCGCGGCGCCGTACTCGACGGCCTCGGCCAGCGAGTCGAGCTCCATCAGCCCATAGGCCAGGCCGGAGGCGAACGAGTCGCCGCCGCCCACGCGGTCGAAGATCTCCAGGTCGGGCCGGTGGGTGGCCTCCACGAAACCCTCGGCGCGCGACCACGCGATGGCACCCCAGTCGTTGACCGACGCCGACTTGACGCCGCGCAGCGTCGTGGCGATCACCTGGAAGTTCGGGTACGCCTCGGCCGCGGTGCGGATCATCGCCCGGAAGGCGCCCGTGTCGAGGTCCGTCAGCGACTCGTCGGCGCCCTCCACCTCGAAACCGAGGGACGCCGTGAAGTCCTCCTCGTTGCCGATCATGACGTCGACGTGGTGGGCCAGGCGCCGGTTGACCTCGCGCGCCCGCTCGACGCCGCCGATGCCCTTCCACAGCGAGGGCCGGTAGTTGAGGTCGTAGGAGACGATCGTGCCGTGCCGGCGGGCGGCGGACATCGCGGCCTCGGCCACGTCGGCGGTGGACTCGGACAGCGCCGCGAAGATGCCGCCCGTGTGCAGCCACCGCACACCGGAGGAGAACAGCGCGTCCCAGTCGACGTCGTCGGGCTGCATCTGCGATATCGCGGTGTGCCCGCGGTCGCTGGTGCCCACGGCCCCGCGCACGCCGAAGCCCCGCTCGGTGAAGTTGAGCCCGTTGCGCACCTCGCGCCCGATGCCGTCGTACTCGCGCCACTGCACCCAGGAGGTGTCGAGGCCGCCGGTGAGCATGCAGTCCTCGACGAGCCGGCCGACCTCGTTGTCCGCGAGCGCGGTGACGATAGCGCCGCGCAGCCCGAAGCAGCGCCGCAGCCCGCGGGCGACGTTGTACTCGCCGCCGCCCTCCCAGACGTCGAAGCTGCGGGTGGTGCGGATGCGACGGTCGCCCGGGTCCATGCGGAGCATGACCTCGCCGAGGGCGACGACGTCGTAGCGGCAGTCCGCGGCGGGGCGCGTGGTGACGGACGGGTTGCTCATGAGTTCTCCTTCACGAGGTCGACCGCCTCGGCGGTGAGTCGGGTGATCTGATCCCACTCGCCGGCGTCGACGAGCCTCTTGGCGACCATCCACGAGCCGCCGACGGCGAGCACCGGCGCCAGCGCGAGGTACTCGCCGAGGTTGGCCGCGCTGACGCCGCCCGTCGGGACGAACCGCACGGTGCCGAAGGGCGCCGCGAGCGCCTTGAGGGCCGCGGGGCCGCCGACGACGGAGGCCGGGAACAGCTTGACGGTCTCGACGCCCAGGTCGAGCGCCGCCATGATCTCGGTCGGCGTGGCGACGCCGGGCAGCACGGGCACGCCGTGGTGCTGGGCGCGCTCGACGACGCTGCGCGACAGGCCGGGCGAGACGATGTAGCGCGCGCCGGCGTCGACGACGGCGTCCACCTGCGCCGCGGTGACGACGGTCCCGGCGCCGACGACGACGTCGGGCTGGTCGCGCGCGACGGCGCGGATCGCGTCGAGCCCGCCCGCGGTGCGCAGCGTGATCTCGGCGACGGGCAGCCCGCCCGCGACGAGGGCCTCGGCGAGCCGGAGGCCCTGCTCCGCGCCGTCGACCACGACGACGGGCACGAGACGGTGCTGCTCGAGGGTCTTCAGGGTGTCGCCGGGTGACATCTGCTCTCCGTTTCGCTATGGTGAACGCCAGTTGTTCACTACGGAATGCACCCTACCAGGACGGTCCCATGGAACCCAGCCCGCTCGGCAGCGTCGACAAGGCCCTGCTCACGCTCGACGCCCTCGGGCGCGCCGGCGCCGACGGCACCTCCCTGGCAGACCTCTCGGCCGAGGTCGGCGCCAACAAGTCCACGCTGCACCGCACCCTGGCCGCGCTGCGCCACCGGGGCTACGCCGAGCAGACCGAGGAAGGCACCTACCGCCTCGGCCCGGCCGTCCTCGCGCTCGGCAGCACGTTCCTCGCCGAGGAGAACCTGCCCGCCCTGCTGCGCCCCGCGCTCGACGCCCTCAGCGCCGAGGTCGACGAGCTCGTCCACCTCGGCGTCCTCGCCGGCCGGGAGGTCGTGTACCTGGAGAAGGTCGAGCCGCAGCGGGCCGTCCGGGTATGGTCCGCCGTCGGACGCCGCCGCCCCGCCGCCACCACGGCGCTCGGCCGCGCGCTCCTGGCTGCCGGTCCGTTCGACGACGCCGCCCTGGCCGCATACGCCACACCCGGGACCGCGGCCGACCGCCTCCGGGAGGCGCTGGCCGAGGCCCGGCACACCGGCGTCGCCACCGAGACCGAGGAGAACGAGCCCGGCATCGCGTGCGCCGCCGTCGCCGTGCTCCGTGCCGGCCGGCCGATTGCCGCGGTGTCCATCACCGCACCCGCCGAACGCATGACCGGCGCCGCCCGGGAGGCGCGGATCGCCGCGCTGCGCGAGGTGCTGCCCGCCCACCTGCCCGCCGACCTCACCGTGCCGGCCGCGTAGCGGGCAGCGAGCGCCGACCACGCGCACCGACCGCCCCGCCCGGTGCCGAACGCCACGCCGTCGGGCACCATGGCTGCCATGACCCCCACACGAACCCGCAATCCGCAGAGCATCCTGTTCATCGGCGGCTCCGGCGTCATCAGCGCCGCCTCGGTGACCCGCGCGGTGACGCAGGGCCACCACGTCACCGTTCTCAACCGCGGCCGTTCGACGACCCGCCCGCTGCCCGCCGACGTCGAGACGCTCGTCGCGGACGCGGCCGACGACGACGCGGTCGACGCCGCGCTGGCCGGCCGCGACTTCGACGTCGTCGCCCAGTTCCGCGCCTTCTCCCCCGACCACGTGGCCCGGGACGTCGAGCGGTTCACGGGGCGCACCGGCCAGTACGTGTTCATCTCGAGCGCCTCGGCGTACCAGACGCCGCCCTCACGCCTCCCGGTCACGGAGTCGACCCCGCTGCGCAACCCGTACTGGCAGTACTCCCGCGACAAGATCGCCGGCGAGGACCTCCTGGTGCGCGCGTACCGCGAGGACGCCTTCCCGGCCACCGTCGTGCGCCCCAGCCACACCTACGACCGCACCCTGCTGCCGACGAGCGGAGCCTGGACGGACGTCGCCCGGATGCGGGCCGGCAAGCCCGTCGTCGTGCACGGCGACGGCACGAGCCTGTGGACGCTGACCCACACGGACGACTTCGCCGTCGGGTTCGTCGGCCTGCTGGGCCACCCGCACGCCGTGGGCGACACGTTCCAGATCATGGGCACGCACGCCCCCACCTGGGACCAGGTCTACACGTGGCTGGGCGCCGCGGCGGGGGTGCCCGACCCCGAGATCGTCCACGTGCCGTCCGAGACGATCGCGCGCGTCCTGCCCGACGTCGGCGACGGTCTCCTCGGAGACAAGGCGCACTCCATGCTGTTCGACTGCGCCAAGCTGCGGGCGCTCGTGCCCGAGTTCGGCACCACCATCACCTACGACCAGGGCGCCCACGAGCAGATCGCCTGGTACGACGCGCACCCCGAAGCGCAGGTGGTCGACCGCGCGCTGGACGAGGGCTTCGACCGGCTCGTGGAGCACGCCCAGGCGATCTGAACCTGGCACGTAGCCTGGCGCCGTGACCACACCCCTCGTCCTGCTGGACCTCGACGGCACGCTCATGGACTCGGCGCCGGGCATCACGGCGTCGGCCGCGCACGCCTACCGCACGCTCGGCCTGCCGGTGCCCGACGCCGCCACGCTGCGCTCGTTCGTCGGCCCGCCGATCACGGACTCCTTCCCCACCCACGGCGTGCCCCGCGAACGGGTCGGCGAGGCGCTCGCCGCCTACCGTGCGGCCTTCACCGCCGGCGGCATGTTCGACAACTCGGTGTTCGACGGCGTCCCGGCGGCCCTGCGCGAGCTGCGCGCGGCCGGCTGCGTCCTCGCCGTGGCCACGAGCAAGCCCGAGGTGTTCGCACGGCCGATCTGCGAGCGGTTCGGCCTCTCCGCGCTGGTGGACGACGTGTTCGGCGCACCGCTGGACGAGGCGACCTCGACCAAGGCCGACGTGATCGCCAAGGCGCTCGCCGCGCTCGGGCGGCAGTCCCCGGCCGCGCCCGAGGACGGCCCGGTGCTGATGGTCGGCGACCGCGAGCACGACGTCCACGGTGCGGCGGAGCACGGCATCGGCTGCCTGGGCGTGAGCTGGGGCTACGCCGCTCCGGGCGAGCTCGAGCGCGCGGGCATCGTCGGGACCGTCGACGACGTCGCCGACCTCGCCGCGCAGGTCCTGGCCCGGCTGCGCTGAGCCGGGCACGACGAAGGCCCCGGACCCTGTGAGGAGGGTCCGGGGCCTTGCGTCGTCAGTCGGCGGGAAGCCCGCTCCGGGCTACTCGGCGCCGGCCTGCATCTGCCCGGTGGGCGGCAGGTCGGACACGGAGACACCGGTGGGTGCGTCGAGCGCCGCGGCAGCGCCCACGGAGACGGGCCCGCGGTCGTGCTCGGACTTCGGCACCCCGCGGAACGTGAACTCCCCGAGGATGCCCTCGCCCTCGCCGTCGACGAGGACCATCTCGCCGGACTTGAGCTCGCCGAACAGGATCTTCTCGGACAGCGCGTCCTCGATCTCCCGCTGGATCGCCCGCTTGAGCGGCCGCGCACCGAGGACCGGGTCGTAGCCCTTCTCAGCCAGCAGCTTCTTGGCCGCAGGGGTGAGCTCGATGCCCATGTCCTTGTCGCGCAGACGCTTGTCGAGCTTGGCGACCTCGAGGTCGACGATCTCGATGATCTCCTGCTCGGACAGCTGCGGGAACACGATCGTGTCGTCGACACGGTTGAGGAACTCGGGCCGGAAGTGCTGCTTGAGCTCCTCGTTGACCTTCGCCCGCATCCGCTGGTAGTCCGTCACCAGGTCGCCGCCGGCGTTGAAGCCGGTCTGGACGCCCTTGGCGATGTCCCGCGTACCGAGGTTGGTCGTCATGATGATGACGGTGTTCTTGAAGTCGACCACACGACCCTGGGAGTCGGTGAGCCGACCGTCCTCGAGCACCTGCAGCAGCGAGTTGAAGATGTCCGCGTGGGCCTTCTCCACCTCGTCGAACAGGACCACGGAGAACGGACGGCGGCGCACCTTCTCGGTGAGCTGACCACCCTCGTCGTAGCCGACGTACCCGGGGGGCGAGCCGAACAGCCGCGAGACCGTGTGCTTCTCCGAGAACTCCGACATGTCGAGCTGGATGAGCGCGTCGTCGTCGCCGAACAGGAACTCGGCGAGCGCCTTGGCGAGCTCGGTCTTCCCGACGCCGGTGGGACCGGCGAAGATGAACGAGCCACCGGGACGCTTCGGGTCCTTGAGACCGGCACGCGTGCGACGGATCGCCTGGGACAGCGCCTTGATGGCGACGTCCTGGCCGACGACCCGCTTGTGCAGCTCGTCCTCCATGTGCAGGAGCTTGCTCGACTCCTCCTCGGTGAGCTTGACGACCGGGATGCCGGTCGACATCGCCAGCACCTCGGCGACGAGCTCCTCGTCGACCTCCGCGACGGTGTCCAGGTCGCCCGACTTCCAGGCCTTCTCCTTGTCGGCGCGCTGCTGCGTGAGCTGCTTCTCGGTGTCACGCAGGCCGGCGGCCTTCTCGAAGTCCTGGTCGTCGATCGCGGACTCCTTGTCGCGACGGGCCTCCGCGATCTGCTCGTCGAGCTCCTTGAGCTCCGGCGGGGCCGTCATCCGGCGGATGCGCAGGCGCGCGCCCGCCTCGTCGATGAGGTCGATCGCCTTGTCGGGCAGGTACCGGTCGTTGATGTACCGGTCGGCGAGCTGGGCGGCCGAGACGAGCGCGGCGTCCGTGATGGACACCCGGTGGTGCGCCTCGTAGCGGTCGCGCAGACCCTTGAGGATCTCGATCGCGTGCTCCATCGACGGCTCGTTGACCTGGATGGGCTGGAAGCGACGCTCCAGCGCCGGGTCCTTCTCGACGTGCTTGCGGTACTCGTCGAGCGTCGTGGCACCGATGGTCTGGAGCTCACCACGGGCCAGCATCGGCTTGAGGATGCTGGCGGCGTCGATCGCGCCCTCGGCGGCGCCGGCACCCACCAGGGTGTGGATCTCGTCGATGAACAGGATGATGTCGCCCCGCGTGCGGATCTCCTTGAGCACCTTCTTCAGGCGCTCCTCGAAGTCACCGCGATAGCGCGAGCCGGCCACCAGGGCGCCCAGGTCCAGCGTGTAGAGCTGCTTGTCCTTGAGCGTCTCGGGCACGTCGCCGCGCACGATGTCCTGCGCCAGCCCCTCGACGACGGCCGTCTTGCCGACGCCGGGCTCGCCGATGAGGACCGGGTTGTTCTTGGTGCGGCGCGACAGCACCTGCATGACCCGCTCGACCTCGGGCTTCCGCCCGATGACCGGGTCCAGCTTGCCCTCGCGCGCGGCCTGCGTCAGGTTGCGGCCGAACTGGTCCAGCACCGCGGACCCGGAGGGCTGCCCCTCCTGCGGGCCGCCGGCGGCGACCGGCTCCTTGCCCTGGTAGCCGCTCAGCAGCTGGATGACCTGCTGACGCACCTTGTTCAGGTCGGCACCCATCTTGGTGAGCACCTGCGCCGCCACGCCCTCACCCTCGCGGATGAGGCCGAGCAGGATGTGCTCCGTGCCGATGTAGTTGTGGCCGAGCTGCAGCGCCTCGCGCAGCGACAGCTCCAGCACCTTCTTGGCACGCGGGGTGAACGGGATGTGCCCGCTCGGGGCCTGCTGGCCCTCACCGATGATCTCGGTGACCTGCGCGCGCACGCCGTCGAGCGAGATGCCCAGCGACTCCAGCGCCTTGGCGGCAACGCCCTCACCCTCGTGGATGAGGCCGAGCAGGATGTGCTCCGTGCCGATGTAGTTGTGGTTGAGCATCCTCGCTTCTTCCTGCGCGAGGACGACCACCCGACGGGCTCGGTCCGTAAATCTCTCGAACATGTGCTGCTCCCTCACGAGCGGCGTTTTCCTGGCCCCGTCGGATCGACGGCGACAGCCTGACCGCTACGACTCTATTCGCTCCCAACATGCCCACCCCCCTCCAGATGCCCTTGTTCGCCAGGGGCGTGACGGCGCGCCCCGTTGCCGAGACACCGCTCGCGGAGCAATGGTGGGCAGAACAGGTCGCCGCACACGGGGAGGGCCACCATGGACGACGTCGGACGCGAGGCGGGGCAGGGCCGGGCCGGTCGGCCGCGGAGCGGGCGACCGGGGCCGCCCGATCCGGTGGACGCGCGCCTGGCGCGGTTCTCGGGAGTGGTCGGCGAGGTCGTGGACCCGTTGATCTGGGGCCTCGACCTGGAGGACGAGGCCCTCACGGGGTACGACGACGAGACCGACCCGACGTCGGACCGGTTCGTCCGGTCGTACCGCACCTTCGCGCGGGAGTCCTTCGAGGTGGAGACGCTGCGGACGCCGGTGGCGGCCGACGCGGTGGAGGACGTGGTGCGCGCGGCGGCGAGCGGCGCGCTGGTCGCGCCCCTGCACGCGGACATCGCCTCTCCCGTGGAGCCTGACACGACGCAGACGCCGCACGGCACCTCGGACTTCGCGGACGACTTCGCGGACTACCGCAGCGCGATGCGGTCGATCGTGACGGAGGTGGACGCCGTGCCGCTCGAGAGCGCGGAGCTGACCGTCGACGGGACGTCCCGGCCGGCGACCCGGGTCCGCGTCCGGGACGTCACGGCCGTGCACGTCTCGCTGCCGGGGCGGGACCTCGTCGTCACGGGACCGGCCGACCTGGTCGACCGCGTCGACGTGGTCACCCGGCCGATCCGGTCGCTGCTGCACCCGCCCGGGCGTCGCTGACCCGCGCGCCCTAGGCTGGCGGTATGGAAGGCATCGTCGTGGGCGTCAACGGCTCGGTCGAGGCGGACGAGGCACTGGACTGGGCGGTCATGGAGGCCTCGTCGAGCGGACATCCGCTGACCGTCCTGCGGGTCGCCCCGGACGTGGACGAGGCGGAGCTCACCGGGGTGCTGGACGAGGTGCGCGCCGAGACGGCCGCCATCCTGGACCGCGCGCGGGAGCGGCACGAGCCGTTCGACGCCGAGTACGCCGTCCTGCCCGGGCCGATCCCCGACGCCCTGCTCGCCGCGAGCGCCGAGGCCCAGATGCTCGTGCTCGGCCGACGGCGGCGGGGACGGCTCGGACGCCGCATCCTCGGTTCGGTGTCCTCGACGGTCGTGGAGAACGCGCACGTCCCCGTCACGGTGGTGCGCCACGTCGACCGGCCGACGGACGAGCCGCACGACGACGCCACCGGCCCGGGCGCCCCGGCCACCGCAGGAGCCGGACCGGTGGACGCGGCCGCCGCTCCGCCGTCGGCCGCCCCGCGCGTGGTGGTGGGCGTGGACACGTCCGCACCGTCCGTCGCCGCGCTGCGGCACGGGGCCGAGGTGGCGGCGCGGTCGGGCGCCCTGCTGGAACCGGTGTTCGCGTGGCAGATCACGACGCTCGCGCCGCTGCCGGGCTCGTGGGGGTGGGCCCCGCCGATCAGCGACTACGAGGACTTCGCCCGCCAGTGCCTGGACGCCGCGATCGCGGCTGCCGAGGTGGACGTCCCGGCCGACCGGATCCGCCCCCGGGTGGTGCACGGACAGGCCGCGAAGGTGCTCATCGAGGCCTCCCAGGGCGCGGACCGGCTGGTGGTCGGCGCCCGCGGGCTGGGCGGCTTCGACCGGCTGGTGCTGGGGTCGACCAGCCGTCAGGTGCTGGACTTCGCGGGCTGCCCCGTCACCGTCCTGCGGGCGTGAGGTCCCCGGCGCCGGGCGCCACGCGGCCACGGTCGTCACGCATGAGGAAGCTCGCGACGAGCGTCACCGCGATGACCACGCCGCCCATGATCAGGTAGGAGTGCGCGTACCCGATGGCGTCGTAGGAGAGGCCGAACAGCCACGAGAAGACGAAGACGCCGGCCGCCTTGGACATGCTGAACCCGATCATGTAGGCGGTGGCGGAGAACTTCACGTCGAACATGCGGGTCACGTACTTCATGACGGAGACCAGCATGAGCGGCATCTCGAGCGCCGCCAGGAGCCGCCACACGACCAGCATCTCCGTGGACGTGATGAAGGCCGTGCCGAGCACGCGCACCACGAGCACCGCGGCGAAGGCGATCAGCCCCCACCGGGCACCGATGCGGTTGATGACGAACGGCATGACGACCATGACCGCCGCCTCGAGCAGGATCTGCACGAACACGACCCGCGAGAAGAAGACCTCGGGGTCGGCGACGGCGGTGGCATGGTCGGCGAAGTAGTTCGGGAACTGCTGGTCGAAGACGTCGTAGAGGGCCGCGGTGCCGAACATCAGCACCATGAAGCCGACGAACGAGCGGTCCTTGAGCAGCGTCCGGAGCGCCTGCGAGCCGGACGCCTCGGATGCGGTCCCGGCGGTGCTCCCAGTGGTGCTCCCGGTGGTGGCCGTGTCGTGGTCGGCGCTCACGGCCGCGTACCCGGGGTCGCCAGGCTTCGGGGTGCGCACGACCAGGAGCAGGGCGCCGAGGACGATCGCCGAGAAGGTGGCGGCCCACCAGATGTTGTCGGGGTCCGACGCCCAGACGAAGCCACCGACGAGCGAGGCGGTCGCACCGGCCAGGGAGCCGAAGAGGCGCACGTGACCGTACTCGAAGCCGTTCGCCCGCGAGGTGCGCTCGTTGAACGCCTCGACCACGCTCACCCCGGCGTTGAGGACCAGGGCGAGGAACGCACCGGCGACGACGGCGCCGAGCACCTGGTTGACGCCGACGATCGGCAGGAAAACGAACGCGAAGAACGGGCCCATGAGCGCCCCGCACACCACCACGAACGCGAAGAGGTGCTTGCGCAGCCCGAGGCGGTCCTGGATGTAGCCGTAGGGCGGCTGCAGGCAGAACGCGACCAGCGCGATCACCGAGAAGACGAGACCGATGTTCCCGCTCGTCATCCCGGCCTCCTGCTCCAGCCAGAGGCTGAGGAAGGTCATCACGAGCTGCCAGATGGCGAAGTAGAAGAAGAACAGCCCACCGATGTTCCAGAAGGCCGGCCTGCGCAGGGCGTCGCGCGCCCGCGCGCCCCTGGTCGGCGCGTGCGGCGTCGGCGCCTGCGGCGCCTGCGGCGCCTGCGGCTGGCTGGGCTGGTGCTGGACCGACATCGGTTTCCCTCCGGCTGTTCTGGCACGGCCGGCTGCGGCCTGCGGTGTGCCCGTACCCCGCCACGGTAAACGATGTAATAGTGCCTCGGGCACCTACTGGCCGGTCGACAAGCCCGTCACCTGCACGAACGTCAGGGTGTGACGAAGGCCATGCTCGGGGCGCCGTCCGGCGCGAGCACCTCGGTCGACGTCGGCACCGGGCGCGTGTCCGGCACCGGCGTGCCCCAGACCGGGTCGCCGTCGGCGTCGAAGGGCAGGACCTGCGCTCGCGCGTGGCGGTTGGGGTCCCACAGCGGGTCGCCGGCGATCTCCGTGTACGTCCGGGCGTGGTAGACGAGCACGGTCTCGCCGTCGGGCGACTCCGTGAACGAGTTGTGGCCCGGGCCGTACTGACCCACCGCCGGGTCCGAGACGAACACCGGCTCGGCGCTCTTGGTCCACGAGGCCGGGTCGAGAAGATCGGCTCCCTCGTCCGCGGTCAGCAGACCCATGGCGTAGTCGATGCCGGTCGCGGCGCCCGAGTACGTCAGGAACACCCGCCCGCCGCGCACCAGCACGGACGGCCCCTCGTTGACCCAGAAGCCCTTGACCTCCCAGTCGTGCTCGGGGCGGGAGAGCTCCACGGCCGGCGTGGCGAGCGTCCACGGGTTCGCCATCCGGGCGATGTACAGGTTGGAGTGGCCGCGCACCGCGAGGTGCTGCTGGGCCCACACGAGGTACTGGTGCCCGCCGTGGACGAAGCTCGTCGCGTCCAGCGCGAAGCTCTCCCACCCGGTGTCCACCTGGCCCCGGTCGACCCACTCGCCGGTGAGCGGGTCGTTGGCCGTGCACTCCAGGACGAACACCCGGTGGTTGAAGGTCTCGTGCGCCCCGGGGGCGTCCGCGGTGCCGTGGTCGTTCGGCGCGGCGGCGTAGTAGACGTACCAGGCGCCGTCGACCCGGTGGATCTCGGGAGCCCAGATCAGGTGCGACTGCGGGCCGGACTCGTGACGGGTCCAGATGGTGACCTCGGGCGCCTCCTGGAGGTCCTCGAGCCGGGCGGCCCGGCGCAGCACCACCCGGTCGTACGCCGGGTGCGAGCCGGTGAAGTAGTACTGCCCGTCGTGGCGCAGCACGTGCGGGTCGGCGCGCTGCAGCACGATCGGGTTGGTGGCGACCTGGTCCGTCATGGTGTCCTCGTTCAGTGTGTACAACGATGTAGAACGGACACGTTACATCGTGCGCGAGACTGGGGTCCATGTCGACCGCGTCACCCTCCCGTCCGGCCGGGCTCCTCCTCACCCCGGGGGCCGGGGCCGACCGCGACCACCACACCCTGCGCGCCGTCGCGGACAGGCTGGCCACGCCGACACCGACATCGCCCGGCCTGCCCGTCCGCCGCGTCGACTTCCCGTACCGCCTCGCCGGCAAGCGAGCCCCGGACCGGCCGCCCGTCGCGATCGCGCACCTGCGTGCCGAGGCCGAGGACCTCGCGGCCGAGCTCGGCGTGGGCACGGAGCGGATCCTGCTCGGCGGTCGCTCGTACGGCGGGCGCATGTGCTCGATGGCGGTGGCCGACGGACTCCCTGCCGCCGGGCTGGTGCTCCTCAGCTACCCGCTCCACCCACCCGGCAAGCCCGAGAAGCTCCGGGTCGACCACTTCGGACAGCTCGACGTCCCCGTGCTGTTCGTCTCCGGCGACCGGGACCCCTTCGGCAGCCCCGGCGAGCTGGCCGCCCACACCGCCGCCGTCCCGGGTCCGGTCAGCACGGTCACCCTGCCAGGGGCCCACGACGTCCGGAACCAGGACGACGCCGTCGCGGCCGCCGTCGCCGACTGGGTCGCCGCGCTCTGACCGGGCGTTCCAGGCGTGCGAGCACGTCCCCTACGATGTGGTTCGCCCCGCCGGAACCCCGGCACCCAGCGTCGGAAGGTCACGCGTGCGCGTCGCCAGCCTTGCGGTCCGTGCCCTGCTCGCCGGCGCCCTCGGTACCGGCCTCGCCCTCGCGGCGACGCTGCCCGCGGCGGCCGACAGCGACCTCGACGTGACCGCCGACGGCGTGGCGTTCGACGGCAAGGAGCTCGAGCACAAGGACGACCAGCGCGTCGGCTACTCGATCCGCAGCCGCGAGGGATGGGACTACGCCTGGCTCACGGAGTCGCTCGACGGTGCGCGGCGGGGCTACGTGGCGTTCACGGCCGCGGCGGCCGAGATGCCCGACGGCTACTGCGTCGCCTACGTCCGGGTGCCCGGCGTCGGCGAGTGGCACGAGTCCTACGGGAGCCCCCGGTGCACCGAACCGGCCGCGGAGAGCCCGTCGCCACCGAGCAAGCCCACCCCGTCGCCGGCAGCTCCCAGCACCCCCGCCGACCCGTCCCCCCGCCCGACGGCGGAACCCTCGGCCGATGCGCCGCCGTCGCCCAGCGCCGTGCCCACGCCGACGCCGACGCCGGACCCGACGCCGAGCGCCACCCCGACACCGTCGCCGTCGCCGTCGCCGTCCGCGAGGCGGAGTCCGGCACCGTCGGCGACGGCGACCACCGGGGCGATGGGCGCCGAGCAGTTCGAGGCGCTGGACCGCAGCTTCGGTGGTGAGCTGCCCGTGATCGACGACCAGCACCAGGCGGCCGAGGCCGACGTGAGCGACGGCGAGCTGTGGGCGATCACCGGGCTCGGCCTCGCCGCCGCCGGGCTTACCGCCGGTGGCCTCGTGGTCTGGCGGCTGCGCGGACGCGGGGACTGACCTCTTCTCAGCGCCCGCCGGCCGGTTCCGGCGGGTAGTCGGCCGGTGTCTTGTCCAGCTCGATCGCGATCTCACGCCGCGTCGCCAGCACCTCCGGGCGTTCCTCGTCCCGCTGCCGCAGGGCGTCACGCTGGTCCGCCTTCGACAGGTGGTCCCAGTAGAGCGTGCCGTCCAGGTGCTGGGCCTCGTGCACGAAGCACCGCGCGAGGAACCCCGTGGCCTCGAGCTGCACCGGTCCGCCGTGCTGGTCCACCCCGCGGATCGTCGCCCCGGACCGCCGGGCCAGGGGGACGTAGGCACCCGGGACGGAGAGGCAGCCCTCCTCCTCGGTGATCAGCTCCGCCGTGTCGTCGATCTCGAGCGACGGGTTCACCACGTGGCCCACGTGGCGGTCGCCGCGCTCGTCCGTCAGGTCGTAGACGAAGACCCGCAGGTCGACCCCGACCTGCGGCGCCGCCAGACCCACCCCCTGCGCCACCTCCATCGTCGCGAACATGTCGTCCACGAGCGCGGCCAGCTCCGGCGTCGAGAACGTCTCGACGGTGCGGGCCGGGGCGTGCAGGACCGGCTCACCGATCTCCGTGATCCGCCGGACCCGGCCGCGGCGCGCCTCGGGCGCCTGAGCGGGGTACGGGTCGACCGCCTCGCCCAGCAGATACGTGGTGGGACGCCGCCGACCGAAGCTCCAAGCCATGGCCAGAGCCTACCGGCGCGCCGTCCCCACGCCGGTGAGCGAGCACACGCCGCACGCGTGATCCTGGCGGCGGAGGTGACGCCGTGCCCCGCACCACGCCCGACCGCCCCGGCGCCCAGCGATGGGTGCCCGACGGCGCCGACGTCGCCACGCTCGGCGCGGCGGCCCACGCGTGCCGCGGCTGCGAGCTGTGGTCCCCCGCCACCCAGGTCGTGTTCTCGACCGGGCCGGACGACGCCGACGTCGTGCTGGTCGGCGAGCAGCCCGGCGACCGCGAGGACCGCGAGGGCGAGCCGTTCGTCGGCCCGGCCGGCCGATTGCTCGCCGAGGCGCTGGAGGCCGCCGGCATCGAGCCCGGCACCGTCTACGTGACCAACGCCGTCAAGCACTTCCGCTTCACCGAGCGCGGCACGCGCCGGCTGCACAAGAAGCCGGACGTCGCGCACGTCCGCGCGTGCCTGCCGTGGCTGGAGGCGGAGATTTCCGCCGTGCGCCCCCGGGTGGTGGTCGCGATGGGTGCGACCGCCGCGCGCGCGGTGCTCGGCCGGCCCGTGAGGATCGGCGAGCTGCGCGGCCAGCTCCTCGACCCCGGCGACGGGCTGCGGGTGGCGCGCGACGTGGAGAACGTCGTCGTCACCACGCACCCCTCGGCCCTGCTGCGCCTGCGGGACCGTACGGACCGGGAGCAGAAGTACGGCGAGCTCGTCGACGACCTGCGCACCGCGAGCGAGGCGGTGCGCTGACGCGCGAGCGCCCGCCGGGCGGCGTCGGACGCGGGGATGCGTGCCGACGGCAAGCCTGCCTACGGTCGTCGGGAACGGCGACCCCGTGACAGCTCGCGAGGGAGGACACGATGACCGACGACCGGACGAACCCGACCACCGAGCCGGACCACGACGACCTGCCGCTGCCCGACTACGACCACCTGCCGGTGGGGACGCTCGCGCACCGGGTCCGGCAGCTCGACGCCGGCGGGCTGGAGAAGATCCTCGCCTACGAGCGCGCGCACGGGAACCGGGTGCCCGTGCTGACGGTGCTCGACCAGCGTCTGGACGAGCTCCGCGAGGGCGCCCAGCCCTCGGGCGGCGACCCGGACGCGGCGCCGTCGCAGGGCGGCACGCGCCACGGGAGCAAGGCCTCGCCGCAGACGGCCGCCGAGCCCAGCCCGCCGGACCGGTTCCAGCAGACCAGCTCGCAGCCTCGCGGCTGACTGCCGGCGACGTCGTCGGCGGGCGGTACGCGCCGAGGGACGACGAAGGCCCGGAACCGTCAAAGTTCCGGGCCTTCCGCGCGCTGAGCCGCCTATCAGAATCGAACTGATGACCTGTTCATTACGAGTGAACCGCTCTACCGACTGAGCTAAGGCGGCGCGCCCGACGACGACCGAGACAGAGCCTCGATCAGCGGGCGCGCCCAGACTACCCGACGCCCGGCCGCGATTCCAAAAGGATCCGCGGGCCCGCCGGCGTCGCGTGGCTCACACCCGACGTCCGGCGCGCTACTACCTCGGCAAGCCCTGCACTACCTCGGCGCCCGCGCTACTACCTCGGCGCGGTCGGCACTACCTCGGCGGGGGTGGCACTACCTCAGCAGGTGAGGCCGTCCTCGGGGACGGTGCCGTCCACGAGGTAGTCCTCGAGCGCGTCGTCGATGCAGCTGTTCGACCGGCCGTACGCGGTGTGCCCCTCGCCCTCGTAGGTCACCAGGACGGCGGAGTCCAGCGCCTCCGCCATGCCCTCGGCCCACACGTACGGCGTGGCCGGGTCGTTGGTGGTGCCGACCACCACGATGGGTGCCGCGCCGGGCGCCGCCACGTCGTACTCCTGCTCGACCACCGGGTACGGCCAGTCGGCGCAGGAGATCCCGCCGTAGCTGAAGAACGTGCCGACGGTCGGGGCCGCGGCCTCGATCTCCGCCGCCTCGGCCCGCATGGCCTCGACGTCGGGGTCGCTGCGCCCGTCCAGGCAGTTGACGGCGCTGAACGCCTCGGTCGAGTTGGTGGCGAAGGAGCCGTCGGCGTTCCGGTCGTTGTAGAAGTCGGCGAGGAACAGCAGCATCGTGCCGGTGCCCTTGTCGATCGCCTCCTCGAGCGCCTGGGTCAGGAGCGGCCAGTTCTGCTCGTCGTACAGCGTGACGGCGACGCCGTAGAACGCGAGCGTCTGCGTCACCTCGCGGTCGCTGTCCGTGGGGTACGGCCGCTCGAGGGCCTGGTCGAGGACGCCACGCACCTGCTGCATGCCGTCGTCCACGGACCCGGTCAGCGGGCAGCCGGCACCGCCCTGGCAGTCGTCGACGTAGGCGCGCAGGGCGTTCTCGAACCCGACGGCCTGGCCGGCCGACATCTCGCCGTCCTCCAGCCGCGGGTCGATGGCTCCGTCCAGGACGAGCCGGCCGGTCCGCTCGGGGAACAGTCCGGCGTACGTCGCGCCGAGGCTCGTGCCGTAGGACGCGCCGAGGTAGTGGAGCTCGTCGTCACCGAGGGCGGCGCGGAGCATGTCCATGTCCTTGGCGGCGCTCTGCGTGTCGACGTTGCCGAGCAGCTCCCCGGTGTTCTCCGCGCAGGCCGCGGCCCAGGCGGCGTTCGACTCCCGGGCGGCCGCCAGCCCCTCGTCCGTCGACAGGTCGAAGTCCTCGCTCAGGTATTGGTCCTTCTTCGCGTCGCCGTAGCACCGCACCTCCGTCGAGTCCCGGACGCCCCGCGGGTCGAAGCCCACGATGTCGTACGACTCGCGGAGCCGGTCGCCGAAGGTTGCCGCCGCGGCCTCGAGGTAGTCGACGCCGGACCCGCCGGGACCGCCCGGGTTGATCAGGAGCGAACCGATCTTGTCCCCGCCCGCCCGGGTCCGCATGACCGCCAGCTCGATCTCCCCGGCGTCCGGGTCGCTCCAGGACAGCGGCGCCGCGACGGTGGCGCACTCGAAGTCGGTGCGGCACTCCGTCCAGACCACGTCCTGCGAGTAGAACTTCTCGAAGCCCTCGGGCGCTCCGTCCCCGGTCGCGCTCGACGCCTGCCCGGCCGGCGTCTGGTCCTTGGCCGGAGCGCCCCCGGTGCACCCCGCGAGGACGAGCAGCGTGGCGAGGACGGCGGCCACGCCGGCGGTCCGCCGACCGTTCGAGCGGGCGGACGGCGGGCTCGGGCGGTGGTGGGTGAAGATCACGGGGCCAACCTACCGGCCGCGCACGGGCACCCGCCGACCATTCACCGAACCTCCTCGGGCGATCCTCCCGACCGCGCGAACCGCAGCCGCTCGGGCGTCTCGGGTGCCGCGGCCTTGCGCAGGAAGTCGCCCCGCCGGGCCGCGAACCCGTGGCGGTCGTCGAAGATGTCGCGGGCCATCTCGGCCAGCTCGATCGTGCGGTGGTACGACAGCGGCCGGTCGGGTGCCCGGTCCTGGGCCGCCTCGGACGCGGCGGCCAGCTCCGCCGGGCCGGCCAGCTCGGCGACGCGCTTGGCGAGCCAGGCGTCGAACTCGCCCGTGTCCCGCGGCCCGACGGCGTCGATCAGGCCCAGATCGGCGGCGCGGTGCGCGGAGAGGGGCAGCCGGCCGGTGAGCAGCATGTCCGCGACCTCCGGCCCGACGCGCGCGGCGACGGTCCACGTGTGCAGCTCGGAGCCGTAGATCCCCATGTCGTAGAACGGGTTGAGCACCACCCCGTCCCGGGACAGGACGACGTCGGCGCACAGCCCGGCCATCACGCCACCGGCCCCGGCGCTCGCCGTGAAGGCGGCCACGGTGAGCTGGTCCGCGCCGGCCACCGCCTCGCAGAGGTCGTCGATGGCCTGGATGTTCGCCCAGGCCTCCACCGCCGGGTCCTCGGCGGCGTCGATGACCCCGAGGTGGATCCCGTTGGAGAACAGGCTCTCCGTGCCGCGCAGGACGAGCACGCTCGTGTCCTCCGCGAGCGCCTCGGTGACGGCCGCGGTGAGCCGCCGGCACTGCTCGGTGTGCATCGCGCCGTTGTAGGAGCGGATCGTCAGGAGGCCGACGTCGCCGTCGCGCTCGTAGTGCGTCTCGGCCAGCTCGGGCGGACCGGCGCGCCGCACGGAGGCCGACCGGGGGTCGAGGACCATGCGCGCCGGCAGCTTGGTGCCGCGTCGCTCGGCCAGCGTGGCCGCGTAGCCCACCCAGAGGGTGCCGTCGGAGGCCGCGAGGGCCACGGCGTCGACGTCGTGGCCGACGACGGTGCCCGGCTCGGCGTCCGGGTCCAGCACGTCGGGGCTCGCGACGGCGTCGAACAGGCAGAAGCGCTCGCCGTCGATCTGCGCCGGAGCGCCCGGGGCGCCGTCGGCCGCCGCGACCCGGCGTGCCAGCTCCTCGACGGGCAGCGACCAGTCGATCTCGAACGCCGGGCGCCGCAGGAGCGGCAGCTCACCGGTCCCCGGGACCTCGCGGGGCATGTCGTCGGCGGGCACGGGCTGCTCGCCCGCCGCGACCATGCGCACCACCTCGGCGACGCAGGCCATGGCCGCGTCGGCCACGGGCCCGTTGTACAGGGCGCTCTTCGCGACGGGGACGTCGGGCAGCGCGAACGTCGACGTGGCCCACACGGGACCGGCGTCCATCTCCTCGACGGTGGACAGGGCCGTCACGCCCCAGCGCTCCTGCCGCGTGAGGATGGCGTGGTCCAGCGAGGACGGCCCCCTGTCCCCCACCGGACCGGGGTGCACGACGACGGTGGTCCAGCGGTCCCACACCTCCTGCGGCACGCGGTGCTTGAGGAACGGGCACAGGATCAGGTCGGGGTCGGCGTCCGCCACGGCCGCGGTCAGCGCCTCCGGCGAGTCGAAGGCCGGGGCGATCTCCACACCGACGTCGTGTCCCTCGTCCCGGAGCGCGCACCAGACGCGCTGCGTCAAGCCGTTGAACGCCGAGACCAGCAGCAGGATCCGCATCATCATCCTCATCGTCGTCGGGGTGCCCGGATGGCACGCCACCGACGATCACAGAGCAAACCGGGTGAAAACGCAAGCCCCCTCTTGACGCCGGGCGGGATGCTGGGGTGCTGGTCAGCCCTGCGGGCGCAGCGCGACGGCCATCGCCTCGAGCGCCAGCAGCGGCGCCACGTTGCCCTCGAGGCGCTCGCGCGCCGTGCCGATGGCGTCCATCCGGCGGACGGTCTGCTCCGGCGTGGCGTCGCGCGCCAGGGCGCGGACGACGTCGGCGTGCGCGGCGTTGACGAGCTCGACCTCGGCGCCGAGCTGGACCACGAGGACGTCCCGGTAGAGCGACAGCAGATCGACCATGGCGCGGTCGAGCACGTCCCGCTGGCGGCGGGTCGCGCGGCGTTTCTGGTCGTCCTCGAGGTGCTTGAGCTGGGAACGCAGCTTGGGCGGGAGCGTGTCCCCGTCGCCGACGCCGAGCGCCCGCATCAGCTCGGCCTTCTCCGTCGCGTCCCGCTCCGCGGTCGCGGCGGTGGCCTCGGCCTTGGCGACCTCGACGAGCTCGGCGGCCGCGAGCACCGCGTCCGGCACGCCCCGGATCCGCCGCGCGACCTCGAGGACGGCGGCGCGCCGGGAACGCGCCTCCGGGTCCCGCGCGAGCCGACGGGCCAGCCCCACGTGCGACTGCGCGGCCCGGGCGGCGTCCAGCGCCAGGCCCGGGTCTGCGCCGTCGCGCCGCACGAGCAGGTCCGCGACGTCCTGCGGCGGCGGCACGCGCAGGCCCACGGTCCGGCACCGCGACCGGATGGTCGGCAGCACGTCCTGCACGCTGGGGGCGCAGAGCACCCACACGGTGTGCGACGGCGGTTCCTCGATCGACTTGAGCAGCACGTTGGTGGTGCGCTCGGCCATCCGGTCGGCGTCCTCGACGACGATGACGCGGTAGCGCCCCACCGACGGGGTGCGCGAGGCCTGGGTGATGAGGTCACGCACCTCGTCGATGGTGATGACCACCTTCTCCGTCGCGACGACGGTGAGGTCCGGGTGCGTCCCGGCGAGGGTGGTGGTGCACTCCTGGCAGCGTCCGCAGCCCGGCGGTGTACCCGGCGCTGTGCCCCGGCACTGCAGGGCCGCGGCGAAGGCTCGCGCCGCCACCGACCGGCCGGAGCCGGGCGGGCCGGTGACCAGCCAGGCGTGGGTCATGGCCGCGGGGTCGGACGCCGCCCGCTGCAGCACGCGCACGGCGTCCGGCTGCCCGACGACGTCGTCCCAGACGGTCCCGCTCGTCGCGGTCATGCGGGGACCTCGGGCGTCAGGCCGAGCCGTGCCGCGACGTCGACCCGGATCTGGCCCTGCACGTCGCCGAGCGACGCGGTGCTGTCGACGACGAGCCAGCGTGCGGGGTCCGCCGCGGCCCGTCGCAGGAAGGCCTCGCGCGTGCGGCGGTGGAACTCGGCGCCGGCGCGCTCCAGGCGGTCGGGCGAGCCGGAGAGCCGGCCGGCGGCCTCGTCGGGGTCCAGGTCGAGCAGCACCGTGACGTCGGGCAGCAGGCCGTCGGTGGCCCAGAGAGAGAGGTCCTCCACCTCACCTTCCGCGAGCTCTCGCCCGCCGGCCTGGTACGCCACCGAGGAGTCCAGGTAGCGGTCGGTGAGCACCACGGCGCCGCGCGCCAGGGCGGGGCGGACGACGGTGGCGACGTGGTGCGCGCGGTCGGCCGCGTACAGCAGCGCCTCGGTCTTCGGGTCGAGGTCCTCGCCGTGCAGGACCGCCTGGCGCAGCTGCGCCCCGAGCTCCGTCCCGCCCGGCTCCCGGGTCAGCACGACCTCGCGGCCGGTGACCTCGCCCAGCCACTTCCCGAGGAGACGCACGTGCGTCGACTTGCCGGCGCCGTCGCCGCCCTCGAACGACACGAAGTACCCGGGTGCTGTGCTCACGGCAGCCACCCTAGCCGTGGCGGCAGACATGCCCGTCGGGGACCGGCTCGGCAGGCGGGAGGCTGCGCACGGCGGGACGATGGGGGCATGACAGCACAGAGCATGAGCCCGCTCACCGAGGACGAGAGCTGGGAGTTCCTCGCCGGGCGTCCGGTGGGCCGGCTGGCGACGTCCGTGGCCGGCGAGCCGGAGATCTTCCCCGTCTCCTTCGCGGTGGGCGACGGCCGCCTGTACTTCGTGACGCACCCGGGCAGCAAGCTGGCGGAGGTGGCCGTCAACGCCCGGGTGGCGTTCGAGGCGGACGAGTGGACGCCCGAGGTCGCCACGAGCGTCGTGATCAAGGGCACCGCAGAGATCCTCGAGCACGACGCCGACGTGGCGGCGGCGGAGGCCACCGGCCTGGTCAGCTACCTCGACGACGGCAAGAACGTCTGGGTCCGCATCACGCCGGAGGCCGTCACCGGCCGCCGGCTGACGCGCTGAGCGCGCCGACGCTGACGACGCGCTGCCGGTTCACTCGCCCGGGTAGACCACCCCGAGGCCCGCGCGGACCTCGTCGAGGACCGCCATGACCTCGAGCGTGTCGGACCACGGCATGCGGGCGCTCTGGGTCTGCCCCGCGGCCAGGCACCGTGCGACCTCGGCCGCCTCGTAGGCCTTGCCCTCGCCGTCGGGCGACGTGAAGCTCCAGGAGGGTCCGTCGTCGGGCACCACCTCGAAGCCGGTGGGGCCGAAGAAGAACTGCGGGATCTCGATGCGGCCCCGCGTGCCGATGATGCGGGCCCCGGCGCCGCCGGACGCCCCGGAGGAGGTGTGCAGGATCGCCTGCGCGCCGCCGTCGTACCCGAGGATCATGCTCACGTGGTCGTCGACGCCGGTCTCGGCGAGCGTGCCGTGCGCCAGCACGGTGTCCGGCGCGCCGAGCAGGTCGTGGGCGAACGTGATCGGGTAGATGCCCAGGTCGAGCAGCGCGCCGCCCGCGAGCTCCGGGGCGAAGAGCCGGTGCGACGGGTCGTACGCGAAGGCGACGTCGAACTCGGCGATGACGGTGCGCACCTCGCCGATCTCGCCGCGCGCGATGGCGCCACGGATCGCCGCGACGTGCGGCAGGAACCGCGTCCAGACGGCCTCCATGCAGAACACCCCGGCGGCCTCCGCGGCGTCCAGGAGCGTGCGGGACTCGGACACCGAGCGCGTCAGCGGCTTCTCCACCAGCAGGTGCTTGCCGGCCTCGATCGCCAGCAGCGCGTGCTCCAGGTGGTGCGAGTGCGGAGTGGCGACGTAGACCGCGTCCACCTCGCCGTCGGCCACCAGGGCGGCGTACGAGCCATGGACGCGGGCACCCGGGGCGTGGGCGTCGGCGAACGCCTGCGCCTTGTCCACCGAGCGGGAGCCGACGGCGGCGACCTGCGCCGCGGTGCGGTCGCGCACGCCGTCGGAGAACGAGGCGGCGATGTTGCCCGCGCCGAGCACTCCCCAGCGCAGCGGGGGTGCGTCCGACGGCTCGGGGACGGTGCCCGCCAGGTCGGCGGTGGTCAGACGGGCGGCGTAGGTGGCCGGGTCGACGGCGTGCTCGGCGGGCAGCTCAGCGGCGGTGTCGGTCATGCGCTCACCGTAGCGCTGCCGTGCGCTGCGGTGATGACGGCGTCCGCCGCCGACTTGACCCGCTGCAGCTCGTCCAGGCTGAGCCCGCTGGACTCGACCACACGGCGGGGCACCTGCAGCGCCTCCTGCCGGAGGGCCGCACCCGCCTGCGTGAGGTGCACCTCCACGACCCGGGCGTCCGTCGTCGCGCGCCGCCGCTCGACGAGGTCCTGCTGCTCGAGCCGCTTGAGGAGCGGGGACAGCGTGCCCGGATCGAGGTAGAGGCGCCCGGCCAGGCCGGTGACCGTCGTGGTGCGCCCGGCCCCGGCGTCCTCCCAGAGCCCGAGCAGCACCAGGTACTGCGGGTGGGTCAGCCCGAGGGGCTCGAGGACCGGCTTGTACAGCGCCACCATGGCGCGGGCGGACGCGGAGAGGGCGAAGCAGACCTGGGCCTCGAGCGCGAGCGGATCCTCGGGCTGTTCCATGACCACATCGTAGGGCCGCGTTATGCTTGGTGCACCAAGTATCTGGCGTGAGCACCGGCGCACCAAGGAGCACCGATGGGACTGTTCAGCCGCCGCCCCGGCGACGACCGCACCTGGGGCATGCGCCTCACCGAGACGTTCCTGCCGATCTTCGGCCCCGCGTCGATCCGGCGCGGGCCGGCCGTCCCCCCGCGCCCGGAGGACCAGGCGCGGGAGGCCGAGCTGCGGCAGACCTTCGAGCGCGTCACCGGGCCCGACGGCCACTCCTACGTCGTGGAGCGGCGCCGGGCGGAGTGACGAAGGACTACTTCTTCGACGTCGACCGCTTGGCCGGAGCCTTCTTCGCCGCCGGCTTCTTGGCCGGCGCCTTGCGCTTCTTCGGACCCTGCGCCCGCTTCTCGGCCAGCAGCTCGATCGCACGGTCCGGCGTGATCGACTCCGGCGTGAGGTCCCGCGGCAGCGTGCGGTTCGTCTCGCCGTCGGTCACGTAGGCACCGAACCGGCCGTCCTTGACGACGATCGGCTTGCCGCTGTTCGGGTCGTCGCCCAGCTCGCGCAGCGGCGGCGTCGCCGCCGCCCGCCCCCGTCGCTTGGGCTCGGCGTAGATCTTCAGCGCCTCGTCCAGCGTGATGGTGAACAGCTGCTCCTCGGAGGAGATGGTGCGCGAGTCCGTCCCCTTCTTCAGGTACGGGCCGTAGCGGCCGTTCTGCGCGGTGATCTCGTCGCCCGACTCCGGGTCCTTGCCGACCACGCGGGGCAGCGACAGGATCTTCAGCGCGTCGTCGAGCGTCACCGTGTCCAGCGCCATCGACTTCAGCAGCGAGCCCGTGCGTGGCTTCGGCTGGGCGGCCTTCGCCTTCTTCTTCGCCGCGGCCGAGAGCTCGGGGTCGATCTCCGGCAGGTCGAGCACCTCGGTGACGTACGGACCGTAGCGGCCGTTCTTCGCCACGATCTCGTTCCCGGACGCCGGGTCGACGCCCAGCACACGGCCGTCGTCGGCCCCCGCGGCGAGCAGCTCGCGGGCCTTGGCCACCGTCAGCTCGTCGGGTGCGATGTCCTCCGGCACGGAGGCGCGCGGTGCCTTGCCGTCCTTGTCGGGCTCGGCGCGCAGGTCCTCCAGGTAGGGCCCGTACCGGCCCACGCGCACGCGGATCCCCTCACCGATCTCCACGGAGTTGACGGCCACCGGGTCGATCTCACCGAGGTCGGCCACCAGGTCGCGCAGACCCCAGGTCTGCGAACCCTCGCCGGCGGCGCCGTCGGTGCCCTCGCCGAAGTAGAACCGCGTCAGCCACGCGACCCGCTCCCGGTCGCCCGCGGCGATCTGGTCGAGGTCCGCCTCCATCTCGGCGGTGAAGTCGTAGTCGATGAGGCGGCCGAAGTGCTCCTCGAGCAGCTTCACGACGGCGAACGCCAGCCAGGTGGGGACCATCGCCTGGCCCTTGGTCCGCACGTACCCGCGGTCCTGGACGGTGGAGATCGTCGCGGCATACGTGGACGGCCGGCCGATGCCGAGCTCCTCCAGCGCCTTGACCAGCGACGCCTCCGTGTACCGCGCGGGCGGCGAGGTCGAGTGCCCCTCCGCGGCCAGCTCGGTGCTCGCCAGGGCGTCCCCCTCGGCCATGCGCGGCAGCCGGCTCTCCTTCGCCGCTCCGTTCCCGCTGCCGCCGCCGTTACCGTCCGACGGGTCGACGTCGCGCGACTCCTCGTACGCCGCGAGGAACCCGCGGAACGTGATGACCGTGCCGGACGCCGAGAAGACGGCGTCGCTGCCGGCGCGCTCCCCCGCGCCCGAGCCGAGCGTCGCGGCGAGCCGCACGGACGCCGTCGACCCCTTCGCGTCGGCCATCTGCGAGGCGACGGTGCGCTTCCAGATGAGCTCGTAGAGCTTGAACTGGTCGCCGGAGATCTCGCGGGCGACCTGCGCCGGCGTGCGGAACGAGTCGCCGGCGGGCCGGATCGCCTCGTGCGCCTCCTGGGCGCCCTTGTTCTTCGAGGCGTACAGCCGCGGCGCACCCGGCACGTACTCGGGGCCGTACAGCTCGGCGGCCTGGCGCCGCGCCGCGTCGGTCGCCTCGGCCGACAGCGCCGGCGAGTCGGTCCGCATGTACGTGATGTAGCCGTTCTCGTACAGCGCCTGGGCCGTGCGCATCGTCTGCCGGGAGGCCATGCGCAGCTTGCGCGAGGCCTCCTGCTGCAGCGTGGAGGTCGTGAACGGGGCGGCCGGCTTGCGCGAGTACGGCTTGGTCTCGAGCGAGCGGACGGCGAACGCCGCGTCCTCGAGTCCCGCGACGACGGCGTGCGCCTCCGTCTCGGCGAGATGCACGACGCCGGTCCGCACCCTGAGGCGGCCGAGGTCGTCGAAGTCCCGGCCCGACGCGACGCGGTCGCCGCCGAGGCCCGTCAGCCGGGCGCGGAAGAGCTGGCCGGCGTCGTCGCCGTCCTGGGGCGCGAACGATCCCGTGACGTCCCAGTAGTCGGCCGTGACGAACGCCATGCGCTCGCGCTCGCGCTCGACGACCAGCCGCGTCGCCACGGACTGCACCCGCCCGGCCGACAGGCCCTGGCGGACCTTGCGCCACAGCACCGGCGACACCTCGTAGCCGTAGAGCCGGTCGAGGATGCGGCGGGTCTCCTGGGCGTCCACCAGGTCGGAGTCGAGGTCGCGGGTGTTCTCCAGGGCGCGGGCGATGGCCTCGCGGGTGATCTCGTGGAAGACCATGCGGTGCACGGGCACCTTGGGCTTGAGCGCCTCGATGAGGTGCCAGGCGATGGCCTCGCCCTCGCGGTCCTCATCGGTGGCGAGGAAGAGCTCGTCGGCGTCCTTCAGCGCGGCCTTCAGCTCGCGGACCTTGGCCTTCTTGTCCGCGTAGACCTCGTAGTACGGGTCGAACCCGTTGTCGACGTCGACGGCGAACTTCTTGTAGGGCCCCTTCTTCATCTCCGCCGGCAGGTCGGAGGGCTGCGGCAGGTCACGGATGTGGCCGACGCTGGCCTCCACGACGTAGTCGTCGCCGAGGTAGCCCTGGATCTTGCGAGCCTTGGTGGGAGACTCCACGATCACGAGCTTGCGGGCCTGTGGCATCCGTTCCTGCTTTCCGACGGTCTTGAGCGATGGTGGGGCGGTGTGCGCTGGTGTGTGGCGGTCCTGCGCGGGCGCCGAGGGGGTGCGGCGTCCTGTCACGGTACGACACGGACGACGACGGCGGCACTCTACCGAGGAGCGATGTGCCGTTCGCACCGCGGTCCACAGCCCCGCCACGATGGTGACCCGGCCCCCGGCGGGGTGCGCCACTACCTCGGCGAGCGGGGCACTACCTCGGCGGGGCGGGCCGTCGCCTGGCGGACCAGCAGGAGGAGGGCGAAGGTCACGGCCGTGGCGGCCAGCACGCCCAGCACCCCGGCGGCGTAGGCCGTGAGGTCCTCGGCGATCGGCACGGTGGCGGCCTCCGCGAGCCGCACGCCCGCGGCCAGCGCGAGCCCGCCGGTGACCGCCGCCCCCAGGAGCAGCAGCCCGGCGAGGACGGACGACCCCGGCGACGCGAAGGCGTTCGGCCGCGGCAGGCCGGACGGCAGACGCCGGCGGCGCGGCGCCACGTCGAGCGAGCTGGCGGGCGTCATGGCGCAGACCAGCGCACCCCAGGCCAGCACCACGAACAGGGCGGCCACGACGTCGGACGGCCGGTGCCACTGACCGATGAGGGTGGACACCCCGGTGGCGCCGGTGTAGGCCGCCCCCAGCACCGCCACGGCGGGCCGCCAGGCCCGCGGGGTGGCGAGGAGCAGGGCGACGGACACGCTCGCTGCGACCGTCGTGTGACCGCTGGGCAGCGTGTTCTCCCCGTTCCAGCCGGGCAGCAGGTCCGGCCGGGTGAGCAGCTGGTGCTTGAGGAGCTGCGTCGTGAGGTTGGCCCCACCGACCAGCACGGCCACCTGGAGGGCGAGCACCCACCGCCGGCGGACCAGCGCCACGGCCATCGCCGCGCCGAGCCCGCCGACGACGAAGGCGACCGAGACCACGTCGAGCACGGGCTCGGCCACCTGCCAGAGCCGACCCTGCCCGTAGGCCGCACCGAAGAAGGCCAGCTCGTCGAGCCGCTGCCCGGGAACCGTCGTCACGAAGACCCGGTAGGTCAGCCAGAGCGCGACCACGGCGAGCAGCCCGACCACCGCGGCGGTCGCCTGCGCCCCCGGCCGGACGCGGGGCGGTGGCGGGGCCACCACCGAGGCGACCGGCTCCGCGCGACGAGGTCCCGCCGGGACAGCTGCGGGGGCAGGCGCGGTCGGCGCGCCACCCGCTGGGGGCACCGCGGCCGGGAGCTCACGAGTGTCACCGTTCACGCAGGTCACCGTATCTGCTCCGTGTGAGGAACCGGTGGACGAGCAGTGGGGTCCGCGGGCGAGGCGTGCGCACCGTCAGCGGGCGAGGCCCGCCGGCAGCGATCCCCCGCCCCGTCCGGCTGCGGCGTCGTGCAGGTGGCAGGCCACCCGGCGCGCTGCCTCCTGCTCGCCGCGGTCCGCGAGGGCGGTCGGCCCCAGCGCCGGGCGCACCTCGCGGCACACGTCCGTCGTGTGGGCGCACCGCGGCGCGAAGGGGCATCCCGGAGGCATCCGCTGCATGTCCGGCGGCGCCCCGGGGATGCCGGTCAGCTCGCGCCGCTCGCCGCGCAGCGGGGGGAACGAGTGCAGGAGCGCCGACGAGTAGGGGTGCCGCGGGCGGCGGTAGACGTCCTGGGCGCGGGCGTCCTCGACGACGTCGCCGGCGTACATGATGGCGATCCGGTCGGCGATCTCGATCAGCAGGGACACGTCGTGCGTGATGAAGACGACCGAGAAGCCGAGCCGCTCGCGCAGGTCCGCGATCTCCTCGACGATCTGGCGCTGCATGACGACGTCGAGCGCCGTGGTGGGCTCGTCCATGATGAGCACCTGCGGGTCGAGCGCCAGGGCCATCGCGATCATCACTCGCTGCCGCATGCCGCCGGAGAGCTGGTGCGGGTAGTCGCGCGCGCGGTCGGCGTTGATCCCGACCATCTCGAGGAGCCCGGCGGCCTGCTCGAGGGCCTCCTTGCGGGTCGTCCGCGGCCGGTGCGCCAGGATCCCGTCGGCGATCTGGCGACCGATGCGGAACACGGGGTTGAGCGAGTTCATGGCGCCCTGGAAGACCACCGACATGTCCTGCCAGCGCGACGCCCGCAGCTCGGCGTCGCTCTGGCGCAGCACGTCGGTCCGGGTCCCGTCGCGGTCCGTGAAGTGCACGCTGCCGGACCTGATCAGTCCTGGCGGTGGCAGCAGCCGCATCGCGGCGTACGCCAGCGTGGACTTGCCGCAGCCGGACTCCCCCGCGAGCCCCAGGACCTCGCCCCGGTGCAGCGTGAGGGACACGTCGCGCAGCACGTGCGTGGCGTCGTCGGTGTATCCGTAGTCCACGGACAGGTTCTCGATCTCGAGCACCGGGTCGCCCGCACCGGGCCCGGCCGTCGGGACGTGCAGGGTCGAGGCGGTCATGAGCGCTCCTCGGAGGTCGGACGGTCAGGGCTCGGCCCGGTGCGCAGCACCGGCGTGAAGCCGATGCGGGGACGGATGCGGCGGCGGCGCAGCAACCGCGCGTTCATGCCCGTGCTGCGCAGGCGAGGGTTGACGAACTCGTCGATGCCGAAGTTCACGAGCGTCAGGGCCATGCCGAGCAGCGCGATGCAGAGGCCGGCGGGGACGAACCACCACCACGCGCCACGCTGCAGGGCCAGGTTGTTCTGCGCCCAGAACAGGATGGTCCCCCAGTTCCAGTCGGACACGGGCGTGATCCCGATGAACGCCAGGGTCACCTGGGACAGCACGGCGAACGTGACCGTGCCGACGAACCCCGCGGCGATGATCGCCGTGAGGTTGGGCAGCACCTCGGCGAGCACGAGCCGCCAGGTGCGTTCGCCGTTGGCCCGCGCCGCCTCGACGAAGTCCCGCTTGCGCAGCGACAGCGTCTGGGCGCGCAGCACGCGCGCACCCCACGCCCAGCCCGTGACGCCGATGACGAGCGCGACCGTGACGCCGCCCGCCGTCGGGAGCTGCCCGGCGATGATGATGATGAGGGGCAGCTGCGGGATGACGAGGAACACGTTGGACAGCGCGGAGAGCGTCTCGTCGCCCGCGCCGCCGACGAACCCGGCGGTGACGCCGACGACGACCCCGAGGACCGTCGCCGAGACGCCGGCGATCAGCCCCACGACCAGCACGCCCCGCGTGCCGACGATGATCTGGGACAGGATGTCGCGCCCCGTGTGGTCCGTGCCCAGCCAGTGCGCCGCCGTCGGGGGCTGGAGCAGGTCGGCGGAGACCTGGTTCGGGTCGTAGGGGGCGATCCACGGGCCGACCAGGGCCAGGATCCCGAAGAACAGCAGGATGCCGATGCCGGTGAGCGCCTTGCCGTTGCGCAGGAAGAGGAACCTCTTGGCGCGGCGGGGGTCGTCGTCGTGCTCGACCCGCATCTCGGGGACGGTCTCGGCCTCGGCCAGCGTGACGTCGTGCGTCATGGCTCAGCCCTCCTGACGGGTGCGCGGGTCGAGCGCCGCGTAGACGAAGTCGGCGATGATGTTGGCCCCGAGCACGGCCAGGGTGATCACCAGGAAGCAGCCCTGCATCAAGGGGTAGTCCTGGGTGTTCACGGCCTGGAAGAGCGTGTAGCCGATGCCCTGGTAGGAGAAGACCATCTCCATGATCAGGGTCCCGCCGACGACGAAACCGAGGGACAGCGCGAAGCTGGACACCTGGGGCAGGATCGCGTTGCGGGCGGCATAGCCGACCATCACCGTGCGCTCGGGCAGTCCCTTGGCGTGCGCCACGGTGACGTAGTCCTCCGAGGAGACCGTCACCATCATGTTGCGCATCCCGAGGATCCAGCCCGCGACGGAGGACAGCACCACCGTCAGGGCAGGCAGGAACCCGTAGTAGATCACCGAGCCGACGAACTCCCACGACCAGGTGGGCACGAGCCCGCGGTCGTAGCTGCCCGACGAGGGGAACCAGCCCAGCGTCACCGAGAACACCGTGATGGCGATGAGCCCGAGCCAGAAGTACGGCACGGCCGAGAAGAACGTGGTGATCGGCAGCAGCGAGTCCGCCCACGTGCCGCGCCGCCAGCCGATCGCCGTCCCGACGAGGGTGCCGAGCGTGAAGGCGATGATGGTCGCGATCCCCACGAGCCCGACCGTCCACGGCAGCGCCTGCTGCACGATGTCGGCGACGGGCGTCGGGAAGAACGTGAAGGACAGCCCCAGGTCGCCGCGCAGCAGCAGTCCCCAGTAGTCGACGTACTGCTGCCAGACCGAGCTCTCCGTGTCGAGTCCGAAGAGGACGCGGATGGACTGCTCCGCGTTCGAGTCGATCCGACCCTGCATCCGGCCCATGAGGGCCGTGACGGGGTCGCCGGGCATGAGTCGAGGGATGAGGAAGTTGATCGTCACGGCGGCCCAGGCCGTGATCAGGTAGAAGATCGTGCGTCGGACGGCGAACCTCATCGCGTGCCTCCCTCGTCCCCGACGCGGGGGCGGTCGGGGCGGTCGGAGTAGCCCCAGCACGCGACCCGGCGGCCCTCCGCCACCTCGATCAGCGCGGGTGTCTCGGTCCGGCAGACGTCCGCGGCGACGGGGCACCGAGGGTTGAACCGGCACCCGGCGGGCGGGTCGACGAGGCTGGGGGCCTCGCCACGCGCACCGCGCGCCCGCGCCGCCAGGTCGTCGGGATCCGGGGCGGACCCGATGAGCAGCTGGGTGTACGGGTGCTTCGGGTCCTGGGTCACGGACTCGCTGTCGCCGGACTCGACGACCCGGCCCGCGTACATCACGGCGGTCCGGTCGGCGAAGTAGCGGGCCGAGGCGATGTCGTGGGTGATGTACAGGATCGCGATGTCGAGCCGGTCGCGCAGGTCCTGCAGCAGGTTGAGGATGCCGAGCCGGATGGAGACGTCGAGCATCGAGATCGGCTCGTCGGCGAGCAGCACCTCGGGGTCGGCGGCGAGCGCCCGCGCGATGGCGACACGCTGCCGCTGCCCGCCGGACAGCTCGTGCGGGAACTTGTCGATGTAGCGGTCGGTGGGCGACAGGTGCACCCGTTCGAGGACGCGCCGGATCGCGGCGTCGAGCTCCGCGCCGCGCAGCCTGCCCTGGTGGATGCGCACGCTGCGGGACAGCGTGTACCGCACCGTGTGCACGGGGTTCAGCGAGCCGAACGGGTCCTGGAAGATCATCTGTACGCGGCGGCAGTACGCGCGGAAGGCCCGGCGTCCGCGGACGGTCGCGTCCCGGCCGTGCAGCTCGAGCCCGCCGGCGGTCCGGGGCATCAGCTGCGCGAGGAGCCGCGCGACGGTGGACTTGCCGGAGCCGGACTCGCCGACGAGCGCGACGACCTCGCCGCGGTGGATCTCGAGGTCGACGCCGTCCACGGCGTGCACGACGGCGCCCCGGCGGCCACGCACCGGGAAGTGCCGGGTGAGACCGGTCGCCCGCAGGACGGGCGACTCGTCGGGAGCGGCGCCGTCGTCGGGCGCCGGGGACGCCGGAGCCGCGGACGGTGGCACCGCAGCGGCGCCGAGGGCTGGGGTACTCATGCGATCACCTGAGGGGTTCGGAGGGAGGGCAGGTCCGGCGGGCGCCGGCGGGCACCGGCGTGACCGGCGGCGGGGACCGCCGGTCACGCCGGGAACCCGGTCAGCCCGCGGCCGGCTCGAGGTTCAGCAGGATCTGCGCGGCCTGCGACCCGGTCGGCTGCGGCTGGTTGTAGGGGTCCTCCTCGGAGGGCCAGCCGACGTAGTTCAGCGACGAGTACTGCGCGGTCGCCGGCCGGGCCCAGACGGCGATCGCCGGCACGTCCTCCACGAAGTGCTGCTGGATGGTCGCGAGCGCCTCCGAGCGTTCGGCGTCGTCCGTGGTGGCCGCGTAGGTGGCGAGCGCCGCGGTGACGTCCTCGTCCTGGTAGCGGCCGAAGTTCCACGTCGCCGGCTCGCCGAGCGGCTGGTACTGGGCGCCGTCCATGAGGTTGGCGTACAGGTCCCAGGGCGTGGCGCCGCCGTCGGTCCAGTGCAGCGTGGCGTCGAAGTTGCCCGGCGGGATGATGTCCGCGAACCAGCCGTCGGCGTTCGCCGGCTGGACGGTGGCCTCGGCGCCGAGCTCGGCCGCCGCGTTCTTGATGAGGTCCAGCGCGGTGAGGTAGTCGTTCCAGCCGGCCGGGTTGGTGAGCTCGAACGCGACGGGCTCACCGTCCGGGTCCACGAGCTTCTCCCCGACCCCGGTGTAGCCGGCGTCGGTGAGCAGCGCCTTGGCACCCTCGACGTCGACGGCGTACTCCTGGCCCGCGTACTCGTCGCTCACGAACTCCTCGCCGGCCGGCAGGGGCAGGCCCGTGACGCTCGTGATCGGCGGGTTGACGCCGGAGGTGGCGACCTCGGTGAGGGAACCCCGGTCGATGGCCATGTTGAGCGCCCGGCGGAAGGCGACGTCGTCGAACGGCTTCTCCTCCAGGTTGAGGAACAGCGCGTCGATGCCGAGCCCGGCGGCGGCGTACTGGTGGTAGTGCTCCGGGTCCTGGGCGATGTAGACGTTCTCGTAGTCGGCGATGAACGTCCAGCCCCACTGGGCCTCGCCCGTGGTGAGCGCCGTCGTCAGGGCGTTGTTGTCGTTGTATGACGAGTAGCGGATCTCCGGCACCGCCAGGTCGCCGCCCCAGTAGTCGTCCCGTGCCACCAGGGTGGCGGCCTGCGGCGTCCAGGACTCGAGCGTGTACGGGCCGGTGCCCACGGGCTCGGTGTTGGTGAAGGTGGTGGGGTCCTCGACGGCGGCCCAGAGGTGCTCGGGCACGACGAGCATGTCCGCGAGCTTGGCCTGGTTGACGAACTGCGGCGACGCGAACGACACGGTCACGGTCGAGCCGTCGGACTCGACCGCCTCGATCGGCAGGGCGGAGGTGTTGATGCCCTCGAAGTCCTGGCGGAGCTGGATCGAGAACGCGATGTCCTCGGCGTCGAACTCCTCGCCGTCGGACCAGGTGATCCCCTCGTGGGGCGTGATGACCGCCTGCGTGTAGTCGTCGCTCCAGTCGATGGAGTCGGCGAGCCAGGGCTGCGGCTCCTCGGAGGGGCGGGCGTCGTTGAGCATCATGAGCGGCTCGTAGATCACGAACGCGTAGCCGAGGGACAGGGCGGCCGAGCCGGTCGCGAAGGGCGACTGGTTCTCGGTCTGCGTCCCGTTCGGCATGCCGACGGTCAGGACCTCTCCGGTGCCGCCTCCTGTCCGGGCGTCCGGGTCGTCGGTGGCGGTGGTGCCGCCACCGCCGCACGCGGTCGCCAGCAGGGCGACGACGGCGGCGCCGGCGACGGCCGTCGACAGCTTGCGAATACTCACGGTGTGCCTCCTTGCACGAGTCTTCTTCTCGGGTCTTCTTCGGGGTCGTCGGGTCGTCGGGGTCGTCGGAGGGTCAGGCGTCGACGTGCAGGTCCACGTCCAGGCGCAGGTCGCGCACCGACCGGCCCGCGCGGAGCCGGTACCTGCCGGGCGGGGTGGTCCAGCCGGCCGAGGCGTCCCAGACCTGCAGCGCGCGGCGGGGGACGGTCACGACCGCCTCGGCGGCCTCGCCCGGTCGGGCGTCGACGACGGCGAAGCCGCCCAGCCAGCGCACGGGGCGCGCCGGGTCGCGCTGCGCGGTGCCGGGCGGCGGCTCCACGTACACCTGGACGACCTCGCGCCCGGTCCGGCGTCCGGTGTTGCACACCCGGACGCGGAGCTGCACGTCCTCGTCGGCGGCGGCCGGGCGGCTCCCGCCGGCCGTCACGGCCGACTCGTAGTTCCAGGTGGTCCACCCCAGCCCGTGGCCGAAGGGCGCCGCGGGCTGCGGGCCGCCAGCCGGCTCGCCGTGCCGTTCCCAGGCGCGGTAGCCGACGTCGAGGCCTTCTGCGTAGTCGACGACCCCACCGACCGGGACGGCGTGCGGCACCGGCACGTCCTCGGCCCGCGCCGGCAGGGTCCAGGGCAGGCGTCCGGACGGCTCGGTGACGCCGGTGAGCACGTCGGCCAGGGCCGCTCCCGCCTCCTGCCCGGCGAGCCAGCCCCACACGACGGCGGGCACCTCCTCGAGCCAGGGCAGCAGCACCGGGGCGCCGGCGTTGACGACGACGACGGTGCGCGGGTTGGCGGCGACCACCCGCCGGACGAGCTCGTCCTGGTTGCCGGGCAGGTGCAGGTCGGTCCGGTCGAAGCCCTCGGACTCGACCTCGTGGGTGGTGCCGACGACGACGACGGCGACGTCCGCGGCGCGCGCCGCGGCCTCGGCGGCGAGGAGCTCCTCCGCGGCGCGCGGGCCGGGGCGGCGGTGCACGATCTCGGCCCGGACGAACCGGTCGTAGCCGACGGGGTGGACCACCTGCAGCTCGGCGACGAGGTCGGCGGTCGGTCCGGTGACGGCCACCGTCCCGGCCACCGGGTGGTTGTGCGTCGAGGCGAGGATGACGTCCTCGGTCGCGACGACGTCGCCGGCGGAGGCGAGCCGCCCGTCCACGGTGACGCGGTGCACGCCGACGGTGCCGACACCCAGCTCGTGGGCTCCGAGCTCGCTCGTGTCGACGCGTGCGGTGAGCCGCAGGCTGGCGTCCTCGGGCCCGACGTCGCCGTACCAGCCGTCCCAGGTGGTGCGCACCTCGGTGCGCCGGACCTCTCCCGCCGCGTCGAGCAGCTCGACGCGGATGCCGGGTGCTCCGGTCACGGGGTCCGTGCAGCGGCCGACGTCGAGCGCAGCCGGGTTGCGCAGGGCACGCGAGCCCGCGACCACGTCGAGGTGGGAGCCCGCGGGCAGGGCGTCGGCGAGCGCCTCGGCGGGGTAGGACAGCCGTTCGGGCACCACGAACGAGGAGCCGCCACCCTGGAAGAACGGGTCCACGGCGGACGCACCGAGCAGTGCGACCCGCAGCGGGACGCCCTCCTCGACGCCGGGCAGCGGGATCAGGCCGGCACCGTCCTTGAGCACGACGGCGGCACGGGCGGCCAGCTCGCGCAGGAACCTCGCGCGGTCCCCCGGCGAACCCGGCGCGGATGCCCCGGGTGCGGATCCCGTCGGTGCGGATCCCGTCGGTGCGGATCCCGTCGGTGCCGGCGACCCGGGCGTGACGCGGGCCGGTCCTCCGTCCGGGGTGCCGCCGTCGGGCAGCGTCAGCCGACCGACGCGGAAGGCGAGCCGCAGCAGGCGCCGGACCTTGTCGTCGAGCTCGGCCTCCTCGATCTCGCCGCCCGCGAGCGCGGCGTCCAGGCCGTCTCCCCACGCGCCGTCGGGACCGGGCATCTGGAGGTCGAGGCCGCCCCGCACGGCGGCGGCGACCGACTGCGTGGCGACCCAGTCCGAGACGACGAGACCGTCGAAGCCCCACTCCTGCTTGAGGACGCCGGTCAGCAGGGGACGGTGCTCGAGGGCGGGCGCGGCGGTGGTGCCGTCGTCGATGCCGCTGTACGCGCCCATCACGCTCCAGGCCTCGGCCGCGACGAGCCGCTCGAAGGGTGCCAGGTAGACCTCGCGCAAGGTGCGGGCGTCGACGCGGGCGAGGTAGCGCGTGCGGTCGGTTTCGGAGTCGTTGGCGACGTAGTGCTTGACGCACATGGCCACGCCGTCCTCCTGCGCGGCGCCGACGACGGCGACGGCGAGCTCCGCCGTCAGGTGCGGGTCCTCGCTGTAGCACTCGAAGTGGCGGCCGCCCACCGGCGTGCGCTGCAGGTTGACCTGCGGGGCCAGGACGACGTGGACGCCGTGGCGGCGGGCCTCGGCGGCGAAGAGGCTGCCCACCCGGCGGGCGGACGTGGTGTCCCAGGTGGCGGCGAGCGCGGAGGGTGCGGGGAGCATCGCGGACGTGCCGCCGCCGAGGGGGTCGCGCACCCCGACGGGTCCGTCGGACATCACGACCGGCTCGAGACCGATCCGCGCGAGCGGGCGGGTGGACCACATGTCGGCGCCGACGACGAGGCCGGTCTTCTCGGCGGTGGTGAGACGCGCGACGAGCGCGTCGAGTGCTGCCTCGAGATCGTGCTCGAGGCCGTTCTCGAGGCCGTTCTCGACAGCGGTGCTGCTGCTGGGCACGGTCTGCATCGACACGCGGGTTGCTCCTGTCTGCGGTGACATCGACGCCCAGTAGAGCACACTTACTGACTAGTCAGTAAGTAGTCCAGGTCACAGTATGGTGACGACATGACTGACGTCTCGCAGCCCCCACGCGCCCGCCGCGTCCCGCGCGCCGAGCGCCGCGAGGAGATCCTCGCCGCGGCCACGCGTGTCTTCGGGTCGAAGGGCTTCCGGGCGGGCTCGCTCGCCGACGTCGCCGACCAGGTGGGCATCACCCACGCAGGGGTGCTCCACCACTTCGGCAGCAAGGACAAGCTGCTCTGGGAGGTGCTCGAGTACCGCGACCGCGTCGACGTCGAGCACCTGGAGGGCAAGCACATCCCCGGTGGCCTGGAGCTCTTCCGCCACCTGCTCAAGACCGCCAAGCTCAACACCGACCGCCGCGGCATCGTCCAGGCCTACTCCGTCCTCACGGGTGAGGCGGTCACCGACGGGCACCCCGCCGCCGACCGGGTCCGACACCGCTTCGAGGTGCTGCGCACCGAGATCGCCGCAGCCCTGCGCGAGGTGGCCCACGACCGGGGCGTCGAGGTGCCCCTCGCTGACTCCGAACGGGCCGCGAGCGCCGTCATCGGCGTCATGGACGGCCTGCAGACCCAGTGGCTGCTCGACCCGGAGGTCGTCTCCCTGCCGGAGTCCACCGCCTTCGCCATCGAGGCGATCCTCGCCGCCGTCCTGCGGGGCGCCGAGCACCTGCCGCCGGCACCGTGAGCGACGCCGCCGCGCTCCTCGAACGGGCCGCCGGCCGGCTGGCCCGCCGCCGCGTCGGGGTCGTCGTCGGGCACCTCGCACCCGACGGCACCATGACGGTGCGCGGCACCGGTCGCACGTCCCTGCCCGACGGCGGCACCCCGGACGCGCTCACGAGGTTCGAGATCGGCTCGATCACCAAGACCTTCACCGGCCTGACGCTGGCCCGTGCCGTGGCGGCAGGCCAGCTCGATCTCGACATGCCGGTCGGGGACCTGGTCCCTGAGGTCGCGGACCTCGGACGTGACGGCACACCGGTGACCCTGCGCCACCTCGCCACCCATACGTCCGGCCTGCCGCGCGTCCACGTGCCGATGTTGCGCGGCACCCTCGACGCGTACCGCGGCCTGGACCCGTACCGCGACCACTCGGAGGAGGCGCTGCTCGGCGCGATCCGCTCGGGCAGGCTCCGGCGTACCCCCGGCACCGGCCGCCAGGCCTACTCGAACAGCGGTTTCGGCCTGCTCGGCATCGCCCTCGCCCGGCACGCCGGCCTCCCGTTCGCGGAGCTGGTGGCCCGCGACGCCACCGAACCGCTGGGGCTCGCCGCGACGGGGACCAGCGAGCGTGCGACGTCCGAGCAGGCCGCCCGTGCCGCCGTCGGGCACCACCGACGGCGCACCCCGGCGGCCCCGTGGAATCTCGGCGCCCTGCCCGGCGCCGGAGCCCTGCACTCGACGGCCACCGACCTCCTGGGCTGGGCGCGGGCGCACCTCGACCCTCCGCCGGGTGAGCTCGGCGAGGCGGTGCGGCTCGCCGTGGCCGAGCACGGCCCGCGCATCGGCCTCGCCTGGCAGCGCACGGTGGGCGAGGCCGAGCGACGCCGCGGGCGCGACCTGGTGATCTGGCACAGCGGGGGCACCGGCGGGTTCCGCTCGGCGCTGTGCCTCCGGCCGGCCGCCGGCGACGCCGTCGTCGTGCTGACCAACCACGGCCGGAGCGTGGCACTGGCGGCCTTCCGGCTGCTGGCGGCGCTGTCGCGCTGAGCGCGCACTGCCGCTCTCAGAACGGTGGCTCACCGAAGCCGTGGGGCGGCGGCGTCGCGCCGGGCAAGGCTGACGCCTCAGGATCTGGCGAGGTGAGTGGCTCAACATCCGGCGGGGCCGGCGGCTCGGGACCCGGCGATGCCAGCCTTTGCGGACCTGGCGAGGTGAGGGGCTCAACATCCGGCGGGGCCGGCGGCTCAAGACCCGGTGGCACCGGAGGCTCCGGGACGGACCGATGGATGCTGGCGGGCGGACGGCCGTCCGGTCGGGTCACGTGCCGCCTGCCCGTCGGCGACGTCCATTCGAGCGTGCCGCCCAGCCCCGGTCGATCGCCGGTGGCACCGTCACCCCCGGCCTCGTCGGGTGCCACCCGGCGCACCGACCAGCCCGTCTGGTGCTTCAGCACGTGGTGCCGACGACACAGGTGGGCCAGGTTGTCCGCGCTGGTGGTTCCACCAGCTGCCCAGTCGGTGGTGTGGTCGAGGTCCGCACGGTGGGCAGCGACACCGCAGCCAGGGAAGCGACAGGTCTCGTCGCGCCGTGCGAGGGCCGCCCTCAGCGCGGACGGCACCGTGTACGACTCGCGCCCGACCGACAGCGGGACCCCCGTCTCGGGATGCGTCAGCACACGGCGCAACGACGGCGCCAGCTCGGCCAGCTCCCGGGCGGCCTCGGGGCCGACCGGACCGTAGCCGTCGAGCTCGCCCGGCACGTCGGCGGCACCCAGGAGGGTCAGCACCGGCACGGTCACCGTCACGCGCGGTCGGATGGACCTCGCCAGTGCAGCCAGCGCAGGAATCGTCGATGACGGCGCGGGTCCGGGCGGTTCGGTCACGTCGGGCACGTTCAGGGCGGGCCGGGCCGACGTGGGCATGCACGTGCGGTCGAGCGTGCCGTCGTCGAGCAGCAGCGCGGCGAGGGCATCGGCCATCCCTTGGCTCCGGCCGAGCGACCCGTTCTGGTCCCGCAGGCCGGTCGCCGTGCTGGTCAGCCTGTCGTAGGCGGCGTGCGCCACCACCGCGGGCAGGTGCGCCGACAGCCACGCCATGCCGTCGCGGCCGTCGTCGAGGTAGACGCCCCGGGCCTCGACGGCCCGAGCGTGCCGCACCTCGACAGGTTCAGGATGGACGTTCTCCCGTGCCCGGCGGGCCCGTGCATCGACCTGCCCGGGGGTGCTCGTCGTCAGTACAGGAGCGACCGACTCCTCCACACGCCGCGCGTCGCCCTCGTCCAGGTCGGCGACGTGCCGGGCAACGCGCGCGGCGTGCGCCCAGGAGCACCGGCCCGCCGACAGCAGCGCCAACGTGCGCGGAGCCTTGGCGCGCAGAGCATCGGCGTGGTCGCACAGCGTTCCGGCCGCGTGCTCGCCCACGTGCAGCACGGTCGCGACCTCGGCCACGACGGCCCGGCGGGCGAGCTCCTGACGCCGGGACGACGTCGCACGCGCGGCCGTCCCGCCGTCGTCCACCAGCCGGGCCTCTGCCCGCTCGGCGAGCTGGGCGGCCTCGGCCAGCAGGACGGCACGACGCCCTTCCAGGGTGCCGATCGCAGCCTGCACCTCGGCCAGCGCGTCGAGCAGGTGGTCGAGGCGGGACATCTCGACGTCCGCGTGCACGGCCGGCCGGTCCGCCGGGGCCGGAGCCAAGGCGGGGAGCGGGCCGGCGGTCTGCGTCGTCATGGTTCGAACCTACCAACTTTCGAACACACGTTCTAGCCCCTGTGGACGGGCCAGGGGCGTGCAAGACTGTCTGCTCGTGCACCTGCCACTCCGGCGGGACCCCCGCGCCGAGGGCCCCTCTCCCGCCAGCCTGCGACGCCGACCCGCACAGGTGGTGACGCTCGGGTTCCTCTCGGCCATCGCGATCGGTACCGCGCTCCTCCTGCTGCCGATCTCGACCACCGGCCAGCGCGCCAGCTTCGTCGAGGCGCTCTTCACCGCGACCTCCGCGGCCTGCGTGACCGGGCTCGTCGTCGTCGACACGGAGACGTTCTGGACCCCGTTCGGCCAGGGCGTGATCCTCGTCCTGATCCAGATCGGCGGCTTCGGGGTCATGACCGTCGCCTCGCTGCTGGGGCTGCTGCTCTCCCGACGCCTGGGGCTCCGCACCCGCATGGTCGCCGCCGAGTCCACGCACACCGTGGGGCTCGGTGACGTCAAGAAGGTCATGCTGGGGGCGCTGCGCTTCACCGTGGTCGCGGAGCTCGTCCTGGCCGTGGTCCTCACGGTCCGCCTCATGATCGGCTACGGCGAGACGTTCCGGCACGCCGCGTGGTCGGGGATCTTCCACTCGTTGTCCGCCTTCAACAACGCCGGCTTCTCGATCTACGGCGACTCGCTCATGCGGTTCGTGAGCGACCCCTGGATCTGCCTGCCGATCTGCGCGGCCGTCATCATCGGCGGGCTCGGCTTCCCCGTGCTGCTCGAGCTGTGGCGCCTGTCGCGCACGCGGCGCGGCGACAACCTGCGATCGGCGCTGCGCGACCCGACGCGCTGGAGCATCCACGCCCGCCTCACCCTGGGGACGACGGCGGTGCTGCTGACGGTCGGCACCGTCTTCTTCCTCGTGGTGGAGTGGGCGAACCCGCAGACCTTCGGCCCGCTGAGCGTCCCCGGCAAGCTGCTCGCCGCCTTCACCCAGTCCGTCATGCCGCGCACCGCGGGCTTCAACTCGATCGACACCTCCGAGCTCAACCACGGCTCCTGGTTCTTCACGGACATGCTCATGTTCATCGGAGGTGGCAGCGCCGGCACGGCGGGCGGCGTCAAGGTCGGCACCTTCGCGGTGCTCGCGTTCATCATCTGGTCCGAGCTGCGTGGCGACCCCGACGTCACCGCCTTCGACCGGCGGATCGCCCGGGCGACGCAGCGGCAGGCGCTGACCGTCGCGCTCGTCGGCGTGGCCGCCGTCGTGGTCACCACGCTCGCCATCACGGTGTCCGTGTCACCGACGGTGCTGCCCCTCGACCGCGTGCTGTTCGAGGTGATCTCCGCCTTCACCACCACGGGCCTGTCCACCGGCGTCACCGCCGATCTTGCCGGCTGGCACCAGGTGCTCCTGACCGTACTGATGTTCCTGGGGCGCCTCGGCCCGATCACCCTCGGCACGGGCCTGGCCCTGCGATCGCGTCACAAGTTCTACCGCCGTCCCGAGTCCGCCGTCATCATCGGCTGATCGATCCTGCCCCGCGACGGGCACGGCGTCAGCGTCCGAACACCTGGGTCCACCACGGGCCGCCGGGACCTGCCTGCATCCCCAGCCCGTGCCGCACGAGGTCGCAGCTCAGGATGTTGGCACGGTGACCCGGGCTGTCCATCCACGCCGCGACCACGGCCTCGGCGTCCGGCTGGCCGCGGGCGAGGTTCTCGGCGCCGACGCCCGGCACCCCCGCGGCGTCGGCGCGGTCCCAAGGACTCAGCCCCTCGGGGTTCGTGTGGTCAAAGAACTCCCGGTCGGCCATGTCCTGGGAGTGGGCCAGCGCGAGGTCGTCCAGCGCCGGGTCCGCACGCAGGTCGCCGCAACCCGCAGCAGCGCGTTCGGTGTTGACGAGCGCCAGGACGCGGGCGGCCATGCCGTCGTTCCCGCCCGCAGACCTCGCCGCGCCGCCGTCGACCGCGTCGGACCCGTCGGGCTCGTCGGCCGGCTCCTTTGTCGCGGGCTCGTCGGCCTCGTCGGCCGGCTCCATTGTCGCGGGACCGTCGGGCTCGTCGGCCGGCTGCTTTGACTCGGGCTCGCCGTCCGCCGCGACACCCGCGGACTCCTGCGGGCTCGAACCGCTGTCACTGCCCTCCGTGCTCGCGCTGCCGGACCCACCCCGGACCGCGGCCTGCACCAGCACCTCCGTCCCGGCAGCCGATGCCGCCGAGGTGCCGGCTCCCCGGTAGTCGTCGATCCGCAGCACGTCCGGAGCGAGCAGTGCCGTCGCCAGGACCAGCGCCACCCCGACGGCGAAGGTGACCAGGAGCGCGACCAGCTGACGCAGGCTGGTGCTGGGCCCTCGTCGTCGCGACACGCAGGGCACCGTAGCGCCCCGCCCGGCCGCCGCGGAAGAGCTCCTAGGGTGCCGAACCCTGCGCGATCACGTAGCGCTCGTAGGCGGGGGTGCGGCGCACGGCCTCTGCGTGGGCATAGACGGCGGCCGCCCGCACGACGTCCACGTCGAACCGTTCCGCGGCGTCCCCGCGCCAGGCCACGTACTGCGTCCAGCGCAGCGGCTCGCCCTCGAGGGCGACCGCACGGACGCCGGGCAGGTCGAGGAGCAGCGGCTGCACGAGGGCGATCGCGTGCCCGCCCTTGACCTGCTCGACGGCGGACGCGCGCTCGGTCTCGCTGACCTCGCGCGGTGTGAACCCGGAGCGGGCGCAGGCGGTGACGAAGCACCGCTCGAAGCAGCCGTCTCCGGGCGCGGACAGCCAGTTCTCCTCGGCGAGCTCACCCAGCGGCACCTCGTCGTCGCCCGCGAGCCGGTGGTGTTCCGGCAGCAGCACGAACACCGGGTCGGTGCGCAGCCGCGTCCACTCCACGCCGCCCTCGGTGGGCAGGACGGCGTCACCGCACGCACCGACCAGCGCGACGTCGAGCGTGCCGTCGGCCAGCCGCACCGCCGCCGCGTCCGCCGACCAGGACGTGAAGGACGTGACGGTGACGCCGGCGAGGTCGGCGCGCAGCCGGTTGAGGAAGATCCCGCCCAGGACGGTGGAGACGGTCCCCACGCGCAGCGAGGTGGCGGTGTCGGGCCGCGCGAGCACGTGGCGGCGCACGTCGTCGTGGAATGCCTCCATCGCGGGCAGCAGGACGCGCGCGTGCCGCAGCACGAGCTCGCCCAGCGGGGTGGTGCGTGTGCCGTGCCGGTCGCGCACGAACACGGGGCCGCCGAGGGCCTGGTCGATGCGGTTGAGCTGTGCGGACAGGGCCGGCTGCGCCATGCCGAGGGCCGCGGACGCCTTCGTCACGCTGCCTTGTTCGGCGACGACGGTCACCAGCCTCAGGTGCCGGAGGTCGATCTCCATACCGAGAAGATATCTCCGTCAGAGCATCTGTGGGATGGTCCCTTGGTCACAGCGGCCCGGCCCGGCGCTCCGGTGCGGACCGTCGTGCGCGCGAGACACGTGCCGTGTGCACACTGGCCCCACGGTACCGACGAGAGGGAGCACGATGGCAGAACGCGTGACGTTCGCGTCCAGCACGGGGCCGCAGCTGGCCGGGATCATCGACGAGCCGGCGGGCGAGGTGCGCGGCTGGGGACTGTTCGTCCACGGGTTCACGCTCGGCAAGGACTCCCCGGCGGCGGCGCGGATCTGCAAGCAGCTCGCGTCCGAGGGCATCGGCATGCTGCGCTACGACAACCTGGGGCTCGGCGACTCGGAGGGCGACTGGGGCGACGGGTCGTTCACCGTGAAGGTCGCGGACACCGTGCTCGCGGCCGAGCTCATGGCCGCGCGCGGCACCCCGGTGAGCGTCGTGGCGGGGCACTCGTGGGGCGGTGCGGCCGCCATCGCCGCGGCGCCGGAGATCCCCGACGCCCGCGCCGTCGTCACCGCGTGCGCACCGTTCGACCCGAGCCATGCCGAGCACCACTACGACGACCTCGTCGACCAGGTCCTCGAGAGCGGCAACGCCGTCTGGCAGGTCGGGGGCAAGCGCCTCAACCTCAAGCGCGGGATGGTCGAGGACGTCCGCGCCGCGGACCTCGCGCACCGCATCCCGGAGCTCGGCCTGCCGCTGCTGGTGATGCACTCCCCCACGGACAACACGGTGGGGATCGACAACGCGAGCGAGATCTTCCGCGCCGCGCGGCACCCCCGCAGCTTCGTCTCGCTGGAGGGCTCGAACCACCTGCTGACCAGGCCGGGCCAGGCCCAGCGCGCGGCCCGCATCATCAGCGCCTGGGCCGACCCGTACCTCACGCCGGCCTGAGCGGGCCGTCCGCTCAGGCGGGACCGAGGAAGCCGTCGCGGACCAGGCCGCGCACGGCGGGCAGCAGCTCGGCCGCGAGGTCCGACGGCGGCACGTCCAGCAGCGCTGCCAGCGCACCCACGGTCTGGCCGACCGTCAGCTCGCCGTCGCACACGCCCACGAAGGCCGCGAGGCCGGTCGAGGCCTGGACGCCGCGGCCCAGACCGTCACCCTGGCGCACCACGATCACGTTCGGGTCGGCCGCGCCCGGCGACAGGTACCGCTCCTCGGTGACGTCGCCCGCCACGACCAGGCGCTGCGCGGCCAGCGCGTCGTCGTCGTGGCGCTCCAGCCAGTCGTGCGCGGCGAGCGACGCGGCGAGGTGCCCGCCGAGCGGCTGCCGCAGGGAGCCGTGGTGCTCCTCGAGCCGCCGCAGCGTGACGCGCCCGTCGCCCGTGCCGCCGTCGGCCGCCCCTGCCGGACGGCGCAGCGTGACGATGCCGAAGCCGACGGCCTCGACGTCGCGGGAGGCGAAGTCGTCCAGCCAGGCACCGTAGGCCGCGTCCCACGCGGCCGGCTCACGTGCCCGGGTGGTGCCCCCGTCCCGGATCCACGTCTCGGCGTACTCCGCCGGGTCGAGCAGCTCACGCTCGACGACCCAACCGTCCAGGCCCGAGTCGTCGAGCCAGGAGCCCACCCGCTCCGTCCACGGCTCGCCGCGGCGGTGCTCCCAGTTCCCGAGCATCTGCGCCACCCCGCCGGGAGCGAGGACGGCGCCGACGCCCGTGACGAGGTCGCGCACGAGGTCGTCCCCGGCCCGTCCGCCGTCGCGGTACTCGAAGTCGCCGAGCGCCGCGGACACGGTGGCGCCGGCGGCGCCGGTGCGCGGCGTGATGACGAACGGCGGGTTGGAGACCACCAGGTCGAACCGGTCGCCGGCGACGGGCTCCAGCATCGAGCCGTGGCGCAGGGTGAGGTCGGCGCCGGGCGCGTTCAGGGCGGCGTTGAAACGCGCGAACCCGAGCGCACGGTGCGAGATGTCCGTGCCGACGACCGCGCGGGCGTGCCGGGCGGCGTGCAACGCCTGGATGCCGCAGCCCGTACCGAGGTCCAGCACACGGCCCACCTGCGCGCGCACCGTGACCTGAGCGAGCGTCAGGGCCGCCCCACCGGCGCCGAGCACGTGGTCGCCCGCGAGCCGACGCCCCGTCACGGCCTCGCCGAGGTCGCTCGCCAGCCACCACCCGACCGGACCGGTCGCGTCGGTGGCGGCGTAGGGCCGCAGGTCGACGACGGCGCGCACGGGGTCCACCGGGTCCTGGCCGGCCGCACGCACCAGCCCGAGCCGCGCGGCGCCGTCGGCCCCCACCCCGGGCAGCGCGGCATCCAGCGCGGCGCGCGAGACGTCGTCGCCCAGCAGGAAGAGGGCGGTGAGCGTCGCGCGGGCGTCGTCGAGCCCGGCCACCACGCGGCGCGCGGGCAGGGCCTGCTCGCGGTGCAGCGCGGCGGAGGCGACGTCGCCCAGCAGGTCCTCGACGCCGTCGACCTTGAAGCCGGAGGACTCCAGCGCCGACCGCAGCGCCTCCACCTGTCCGGGGTCACCGGACGGTGCGGGCGCAGAGGTCATCCGCGGCACCCGGCCTCGAGGTACTCGGTCACGGACGCGTGGGCCGTGGTGGCCCGCGCGGTGTCCACGTCGGAGACGGCCAGGGTCATCGCCGAGGCGACCGCCTGGTCGTCGTCGGGGTCGACGTCCTCGAAGGCGCCGACGGCCTTGTCCAGGTAGGCGGTCATCCCGTCCCAGCCGGGCACCTCGGCGGTGTCCTCCACCGAGCTGATGGAGCGGTGGGCCGCCCGGATCCCGGCGACCAGCAGCCGCGGGTGCTCCTCGTCGACCCCGGCCAGGGCGCGGTTGGTCTCGGCCCAGGCCTCCTGGAGCGCGACGCACTCCTCGCTGAGGCCCGGGGAAGGCTCGTTCCCGTCGCCGGTGCCCATCGAGAGGTCGGAATCGATCGAGATGGCGGGAGCCGGTTCGGAGGCCGCCTGCGGCGAGCCCTCGGACGAGCTGCAGGCACCGACGACCGTCCCGGCGGCGAGCGCGACCGCGACGGCGGCGGCGGTGCGGCGGGTGCGCAGACGGAGAGGCAGCATCCCACCATGGTGGCCTACGCGTCGCGCGCGCGGGAAATCCAGGCGGAATCTCGTGAGACGTCTCACGGGGCAGACCGGGCGAGTCGGGACGAAGTTCCGGCGAGCAGGGCGCGTCAGGGCGCGTCGGGCGCGCAGTCGGCGCCCAGGTAGTCCGTGATGCGCTGGGAGGCCGCGGTCATCGCCGCGGTGTCGTGCTCCTGCAGCGCACCGGCGACGGCCTCGCCGACCTCGCCGTCCTCCGCCTCCTGTGCCGCGTCCGCCGCGGCCGTCACGTACGTCAGGACGGTCGCCCAGTCGGTGATGACCGCGGCGGGCGGGTCCACCTTGCTGAGGTAGTCCCGCGCACCGACGAACCCCGTGCGCAGCGACCGCGGCGACTCGGCGTCCATCCGGACCTGGGCGGACGCGGCCCGCGACCAGGCGACCTGGGCGGCGGCGCACACCTCCGGCGACACGACGGCGGCGGTCGCGACGTCGGTGCTCGTCTCCGCACCGCCGCGCACCAGGTCGACCGCCGCGCCGGCCCCCACCCCGGCGAGCAGCGCCGCGGCGCCGGCGACGAACAGCGTGGCCCTGCGGGCGAAGAAGCCGGTGGCCTTCCGGCGCGGGAGCGCCGTGGCCGCCGACCGGGCGCGCGCCGTGAGGTCCTGCACGACGGCGGAACCTGCGGGGGGCTCGCCGCCGCGGCGGGTCGCGGGCCGCCGGGCGGAGCGCGACGTTCGTGACGGCCGCGACGGCGGGGCGTCGGGCGCTGCGTCCCCCGGGGCGTCCGCGAGCAGTGCGGGCAGGGGCGCGTCGTCGCCGGCGCCGGAGTCGGTCTCCCGGCTCGTGCGGGACGTGCGGCGCGACGACCTCGTGGACTTGTCACTGGTCCTGCCCTTGGTCTTGCGGGGCTTGCGGTCCGTGTCGCGGAAGGTCCCGGCGACGTCCGCCGTGCCGTCGAGGACGTCGTCGAGCGCGGGTGCCGCGGTGGGGACGACGGCGCTCGCCCAGGGCGGCGCGGGCGAGGCCGGCGGCGTGGCCCAGGGAGCGGCCGGTGGCGGGTTGCCCGGATCGGCCGGCGCGTCTCCGGCGGCAGCGCCGTCGTCCCCACCTGTCGGCACCGGACCGAACGGAAAGCCAGTCTGACCTGGGGCGACGGAAGAACCGTCGGCGGGCGGCAGCGCCTCGTCGTTCGCTGTGATCCGCCTCATGTTGGCGAAGGCTACCCAATGACACGCCGAAGGTGTCCAGATCGTTGCCTTCGCGACCTTGACCTGGGTGCCCGTCGACCGCCAGATTGTGCGGGTGAGCGCAACGATGACGGGTATGTGGGTCGCACCCGAGCAGGACCCGCGGACGACCGGCATCGACCCGGTCGGTGAGAAGGAGACCCTCTGGGAGTACCTGTGCCGGTACCGCATGACGCTGGTCATGAAGTGCGAGGGCCTGGACGCCGAGCAGCTCTCGCGGCGCAGCGTGCCGCCGTCGAACCTGTCCCTGCTGGGGCTGGTGCGCCACCTCGCGAACGCTGAGCACCACTGGTTCACCCGTGTCCTCCAGGGCACCGCCGCGCCCGGACCGTTCGAGCGGGCGCGCGCCGCGGACGTCGACTTCGACGAGGTCTACCCGACCGAGGAGTGCGCCGACGAGGCCTGGGAGGCGTGGCACGCCGCCGTGGACGCCGCGGACGAGCAGATGATCCACGAGGAGCTGGACCGCGAGGTCCCGTTCGACGGCGGCACCGTGGAGGTGCGCGACGTCATCATCCACATGGTCGAGGAGTACGCCCGCCACATGGGCCACGCCGACCTGCTGCGCGAGTGCATCGACGGGCGCACCGGGCTCTGAGCCGGACGCACACCTCCGGGCGCTCCCGGCCCTGATCAGGTGAGATGTCCGGGGCAACCGGGCAGCGTGCGGCGTCGTCCAGTTTCTCGAAAACGATTGCGAAGTCCTGGTCGGCCCGCTACGGTCGAATCTCGAAATCCTTTTCGACAGGGCGGACCAGCGTGGGTCCGCCCAGGGAGGCAGGATCAACGATGACCCGAGCACCACTCTCGAGAAGCACGACGAGGCGGCGCACCGCCGCGCTCTCCACCCTCGCCGCGCTGGTGATCACCACCGGCATCGGCGTCGGCTCCGCCCAGGCGGCCGGCTCCACCCTGCAGGACGCCGCGGCCGAGTCCGGCCGCTACTTCGGCACGGCGATCGCCGCCGGCCGGATGAACGACCAGCAGTACATGAACATCGCGAACCGTGAGTTCGACATGATCACGGCCGAGAACGCGATGAAGATGGACGCGACGGAGCCGTCGCAGAACCAGTTCAACTACAGCAGCGGCGACCAGATCGTGAACTGGGCGCTCAGCAACGGCAAGCAGGTCCGCGGGCACGCTCTGGCGTGGCACTCGCAGCAGCCGGGCTGGATGCAGAACATGGAGGGGCAGCAGCTCCGCCAGGCGATGCTCAACCACGTCACCGAGGTCGCCACCCACTACCGCGGCAAGATCCACTCCTGGGACGTGGTGAACGAGGCGTTCGCGGACGGTTCGTCCGGCGCCCGCCGCAACTCCAACCTGCAGCGCACCGGCAACGACTGGATCGAGGCCGCGTTCCGCGCTGCCCGCGCCGCGGACCCGAACGCCCAGCTCTGCTACAACGACTACAACACCGACAACTGGAACCACGCCAAGACGCAGGGCGTCTACAACATGGTCGCCGACTTCAAGGCGCGCGGCGTCCCGATCGACTGCGTCGGGTTCCAGGCCCACTTCAACTCGGGCAACCCGGTGCCGAGCAACTACCACGAGACCCTGCAGAACTTCGCCGACCTGGGCGTGGACGTGCAGATCACCGAGCTCGACATCGAGGGCTCCGGCACCTCCCAGGCCGAGCAGTACCGCGGCGTGGTCCAGGCCTGCATGGCCGTCGCCCGCTGCCAGGGCATCACCGTGTGGGGCGTGCGGGACACCGACTCGTGGCGCGCCTCCGGCACGCCGCTGCTGTTCGACGGCAACGGCAACAAGAAGGCCGCGTACAACTACGTGCTCGACCAGCTCAACAGCGGTGACGGCAACGACAACGGCGGGGACGACGGCGGTCCCACGGACCCCGGGGGCGACGGCACCTGCTCGGTGACGGCGACCAAGACCGACTCGTGGGGCGACCGCTTCAACACCACCTTCGAGGTCAGCGGCGCCGACGACTGGGTCGTGACGATCAGTACCGGCAGCGGACAGAGCGTCCAGAGCTCCTGGAACGCCGACGTGTCCGGCACCACCGGCACGCTCACCGCCACGCCGAACGGCAACGGCAACAGCTTCGGGATCACCCTGTACTCCAACGGCAACACCACGACCCCGACGGCCACCTGCTCGTCCGCCTCCGGGGGTGACGGAGGCGCCGACGCCTGCACCGTCACGGTGACGAAGACCGACGAGTGGGGTGACCGCTTCAACACCACCTTCGAGGTCACCGACGCCGACAGCTGGCTCGTGACCATCAGCACCGGGTCCGGCCAGTCGGTGCAGAGCTCCTGGAACGCTGACGTGTCCGGAACCACCGGCACCCTGACCGCCACACCCAACGGCAACGGCAACTCATTCGGGATCACCCTGTACTCCAACGGCAACACCACGGCCCCGACGGCGACCTGCATCACCGCCTGACGCACCGCCCCCGCCCCCGCTGTGGGTG
>NZ_JALKAT010000028.1:0-49707 GCF_023015685.1 Isoptericola sp. S6320L | reverse complement strand
GATTTCTGGGCCTGGAAGCCCGGCAAAGCCGGCATTCCGGGCCAGAAATCGCGCCCACAACATCACACAGGTGGTTCGGCTCAGCCGATGAGGTGCTCCAGCGCGAGCTGGTGCAGCCTCACCAGACCGTAGTCGCGCTCGGCCGTGGCGTCGACGTCGATGCCGTCCACGGACTCGTCGGCGAGGAACGCCTCGAACGACTCGCCCGCGCCCAGCGTCGACTCGCCCAGCTCGAAGATGCCGGCGTGCTCGAACGCCGCCTGGACCTTCGGGTCCTCGCGGTAGGCCTTCGCCTTGGCGGCGAGCATGTCGTAGGTGGCCATGTTGGCCTTGGCCGACTCCCACACGCCGTCGAGGTGCTCGGTGCGGCTCGGCTTGTAGTCGAAGTGCCGCGGGCCCTCGTAGCGGGGGCCGCCATTGGGGAACCCGTTCTCCAGCAGGTCCACGGTGAAGAACGCCGACAGCAGGTCGCCGTGGCCGAACACGAGGTCCTGGTCGTAGCGCGGGCCGTGCTGGCCGTTGAGGTCGATGTGGAACAGCTTGCCGCAGTACAGCGCCAGCGCGAGGCCGTGCGTGTAGTTGAGGCCCGCCATCTGCTCGTGCCCGGTCTCCGGGTTGAGGCCCACGATGTCGCCGTTGTCGAGCGTGTTGATCAGCGCGATGGCGTGCCCGATGGTCGGCAGGAAGATGTCGCCGCGGGGCTCGTTCGGCTTCGGCTCGAGGCCGATGCGCAGGTCGTAGCCCTTCGACTTGATGTAGGCGGCGACGGTGTCGATGCCCTCGGCGTAGCGGGCGTGCGCGGAGGCGAGGTCCTTCGAGTTGTCGTACTCGGTGCCCTCGCGACCGCCCCACATGACGAACGTGGAGGCGCCCATCTCGGCGGCGTTGTCGACGCTGCGCAGCACCTTCTTGAGCCCGAAACGGCGCACGTCGCGGTTGTTCGAGGTGAACGCACCGTCCTTGAAGATCGGGTGCGAGAACGTGTTGGTCGTGACCATCTCGCAGACCAGCCCGGACTCCTGGGCGGCCTTCTTGACGCTGTCGATGCCTGCCTGGCGGTCCGCCTCGGAGGCGCCGAAGGGGAAGACGTCGTTGTCGTGGTAAGTGAAGCCCCACGCGCCGAGGTCCGCGAGCTTGCGGACCGACTCGGCCGGGTCCAGCTCGGGACGCGTCGCGGTGCCGAAGGGGTCGTTCGCCGGCCAGCCCACGGTCCACAGGCCGAACGAGTACTTGATGTCGCTCACGGGTTCTCCTCGTCGAGTTGGGTGCCGGGCGACGCCGCGGCGGTTTGTTGTACGGCTGAACTATTGCCGGTCGTTGGTCTAGAGTCAAGACGTGACCGCCGAGCCGACGACGACGCAGCGCACCACCGGTGCGCCCCCGGGCGGCAGCAGCGCCTCCCGCCAGCACACGCTGCGCGAGCGCAACCTCCGCCTCGTGGCCAAGGCGATCTACGACGCCGCCGCCGGGACGTCCGGACCGCCGGACGCCGTCCCACCGTCCCGCGCCGACGTCGCCGCCGCCACCGGGCTGACCCGCGCCACCGTCTCCACGCTCGTCGACCACCTCGTGGCCGCCCGCCTCATCACCGAGCTCCCGCCCGCCGCCGCTCAGCGCGCGGGGCGCCCCGCCGTGCCGCTCGTGCCGGCCGCGCGGACCGTCGTCGGCCTCGGGCTGGAGGTGAACGTCGACTACCTGGGCGTGCGTGCCCTCGACCTGGCCGGGCAGACCGTCGCCGACGTCGTCGAGCAGGGCGCCTTCCACGACTCCGAGCCCGCGACGGTGCTCGGCCGGCTCGGCACGCTCGCCGCCGAGGTCGTCGAGCTGCTCCAGTCCGACGGCATGCGGGTCGCCGGTGCCCGGCTCGCGCTGCCCGGCCTCGTCGACGTCCGGACCGGTGAGCTCGAGGTCGCACCCAACCTCGGGTGGTCGTCGCTCGACCCCGTGCCGCTCCTGAGCCTCGCAAGCCTCCCCGTGCACGTCGCCAACGAGGCCAAGCTCGCCGCGCTCGCCGAGCTCGCCGGCGAGGTGCCCGACTCGTTCCTCTACGTCTCCGGCGACGTCGGCATCGGTGCCGGCATCGTCGTCGACCGCGGACTCTTCCTCGCCGAGCGGGGCTGGAACGGCGAGGTGGGCCACGTCGTCGTCGACCCCGCCGGTCCGCGCTGCTCCTGCGGCGCGCACGGCTGCCTCGAGCAGTACGCCGGCAAGGAGGAGGTCCTGCGCGCCGCCGGGCTGCCGCTCGACGCCCCGCTCCGGGCGCTCGTCGCCGCGCTCGAGGCCGACGACGACGGCGCACGCGCGGCGCTGCACCGCGCCGGCCGGGCGCTGGGGTCGGCGCTCGCGGACTTCGTGAACCTCACCGGGGTGTCCACCGTCGTGCTCGGCGGCGTGTACGCCGAGCTCGAGCCGTGGCTCCGCGACGACGTCGTCGCGGTGCTGCGCGAGCGGGTGCTGGCCGCGCCCTTCGCGGAGCCGGACGTGCGGGCCGCCCGGGCGGGTCAGCACGCCGCGCTGACCGGGGGAGCGCGCGAGGTGCTGCGCGAGGTCGTGGCCGACCCGGCGGCGTGGGTGTGACTCGCGAGAGCCGGCCGACGACGATGTGGGCCCCGTCCGCGGCGAGTCCGCCGGGACGGCAGCCCACCGGACTGTCGTTGCCTCGGCGGTGCCGCCATGCACGCTAGGCTGTGGGGCGACCCGGGCCGTGTGCCTCGTGCTCGGCGCCGGGTCACCATCGTCCGAGGACGCTGGGAGCGCCTGTAGCTCAGGGGATAGAGCACCGCTCTCCTAAAGCGGGTGTCGGCAGTTCGAATCTGCCCAGGCGCACAGGGTGTCAAGGTCACAGGCAGCCTTGGCGACGTGGCTCTCCCCGGGCCGCGACCGTGCTCGCGGTGATGCGTCGAAAGGTCCGACGGCGTCTCGCCGTCGGCCCGAGGCCCACCGGCGTCGCCGCTGGGGAACCGGCGTGGCGACGCCGTGCCCGACTCGTCGGCGCGAGCACGCGTGGACACCCGCGCCGCGTCGTGGCCGAGGTGCAGGTCAGCGAAGGAGTGCATGTGGCAAGACCAGGCCGACGTCGGTCCGGCGGAGCGCGTCCTGACGGCGGCGCTCAGCGGCGCCGTGCTCCCCGTCCTGCCGAGCGGGGCCTCATCCCCGTGCTCGCCGACATCGCTCGCGACGTCGACAACGCGGTGAAGCGACCTCCCACCCGCCCGGTCGTCCGGACGAAGTTCCAGGTGGTGGCGCTGCTCGTGCGTGAGGAGCGGGCCCGCGTGAAGGCCGATGGTGTGCTGACCGCGGCGAAGCGGGACCAGGAGCTCAAGCGGCTCGACGGGGTGGCGACGATGCTGGCGAAGATCGCCGCGCGCGACACCTCGCTGCTCGAGCTGCTCGCGGACGATGCTCGGGTCTCCGACGCGGCGCGCGAGTACCGGGCCAGCGTGATGCGCGCGGGCGGGATCGAGCCCCCCGAGGAAGACCCGGAGCCGCCCGCCCCCGCCGCGCCGCCGCCCGGCGCCGAGAAGCGAGTGGTGCCCCAGTCGGCGATCTCGCAGCGGCTGGCCAACCCCTTCCTCGCACCGGACTTCGAGGCGGCGGCAGAGCGCGCCCCCGCGCGTCCCCGCCGGCTGGCCGGGTGGGAGCTGCTCGAACCCCTCTTCCGATCGTTCGAAAGGGCGTCCCCCGGCACGCCCTCCTGCATGGCGCTGCCCGACCCGGCCTCCGTACCGGTTCCCCACGGCCGCGCCCTCATGCCGCACCAGGCCCAGGTCGTCGCCGCGACGGCGCGCGGGCACCGCACGTTCCTGCTCGCGGACGAGCCCGGGCTCGGCAAGACCGCCCAGGCGCTCCTCGCGGCGCAGGCGGCGGACGCCTTCCCGCTGCTGGTCGTCGCGCCCAACGTGGTCAAGACGAACTGGGCCCACGAGGTCGAGCTGTGGACGCCGCAGCGGCGAGCGACGGTCGTCCACGGTGACGGTGATCGGGTCGACGCCTTCGCGGACGTCGTGATCGTGAACTACGACATCCTGAACCGGCACGTCGGCTGGCTCGGAGAGCTCGGCTTCCGCGGGATGGTCGTCGACGAGGCCCACTTCATCAAGAACAAGACCTCCCAGCGGTCGCAGCACGTCCTCGCGCTCTCCGAGCGGATCCGTGAGCGCACCGCCCGGCCGCTCCTGATGGCCCTCACCGGCACCCCGCTGATCAACGACGTCGAGGACTTCCGGGCGATCTGGCAGTTCCTCGGCTGGATCGACGACACGAAGCCGATCGGCGGGCTGATGGCTGCCCTGGAGGAGACCGGCCTGACCCCGGCGGACCGGGGGTTCTACGCCTCGGCCCGGGCCACCGTCATCGACGAGGGCATCGTGCGTCGTCGGAAGGCCGACGTGGCGGCGAACATCCCCGCCCGTCGGGTGGCGGACCTGCCGGTCGAGCTCGAGGGCGCCGTCGGCCGCTCGGTCCGGGCGGCCGAGACCGCGCTCCAGCAGCGGCTCGTCGAGCGCTACCGGGCTGCCGTGGCCGCCCGCCCCGACGACGTCGCCGTGGAGGGCATCGACATCGAGCTCGCCCGGCGCGTCGCGGCGGCCGAGCTCAAGGACTCGAGCCCCCAGGCCCGCGGCGAGAACGTGTTCACGATGGTCCGCCGGATCGGCCAGGCCAAGGCCGGGCTGGCCGCCGACTACGCCGCGCAGCTGGCCCGCAACGTCGGCAAGGTGGTGTTCTTCGCCAAGCACGTCGACGTGATGGACCAGGCCGAGCAGACCTTCACCGACCGCGGCATCCGGTTTGCCTCGATCCGTGGCGACCAGACGCCCACGGTGCGCGAGAAGAACGTCGCGGCGTTCACGGGCGACCCCGACGTGTCGATCGCCGTGTGCTCCCTGATGGCCGCCGGCGTGGGGCTCAACCTCCAGGTCGCCTCCAACCTCGTGCTGGCGGAGCTGTCCTGGACCGACGCCGAGCAGACCCAGGCCATCGACCGGATCCACCGGATCGGCCAGGCCGAACCCGTCACCGCATGGCGGATCATCGCTGCGCAGACCATCGACTCCAAGATCGCCGAGCTGATCGACAGCAAGTCAGGGCTGGCCGCCCGGGCGCTGGACGGGGCGGCGGACGAGGACATCCCGTCGTCCACGGACGTCCAGCTCGAAGCGCTGGTCGGGCTGCTCACCGACGCGCTCGCCGCGGGCGTGGACTGAGCCCCCGGACGACCACCGGGCGCTCTCACGCGGGCCACGGCGGTGAGGGCGGGGGGCGCGCACGGTCGCCGTACGCTGCACCCATGCCGCTCTCCGCCGTCGAACCACGCCGCGACTCACCCGACCCGAAGGCGCAGTTCGTCGCCTACCTCGACTACTACCGCGCCGCCGTCGAACGGAAGCTCGACGGGCTCACCGAGGCCGAGCTGCGCACCAGCAGGCTCCCGTCCGGCTGGACCCCGCTGGAGCTGCTGATCCACCTGGTCCACATGGAGCGCCGCTGGTTCGTGTGGGGCTTCCTCGGCGAGCGGGTCGACGAGCCGTGGGGCGACCATGCCGGCGGCGCCTCCGACGGTCCCTGGCGGGTGCCCGACGGCGTCACGCGCGACGAGCTGGTCGCCGCGCTGCACGCGGGCGGCGAGCGCACACGGCTGGTCCTCGCCGAGCACGACCTCGCCGCACGGGGCGCCGTCGGGGGCCGGTTCGACGACGACCCCCCGACGCTGAGCTGGATCTGCTTCCACGTGCTCCAGGAGTACGCGCGGCACGCCGGGCACCTCGACGTCTCGCGCGAGCTGCACGACGGCGCCACGGGCGAGTAGTCGGGCAGCGGCAGGTCAGCGGGCGGGCGCACCCCGGACGATCGAGCGGATGGTCTCGACGGGCAGCTTGGGCTTGCGGTGCTCGTCCGTGAGCCCGTTGGCCTCCTGCAACGTGTCCGTGAGCTGGGTGTAGCAGACGCCGGCCAGGACGGGGCTCGCGTGGAGGGCGTCGAACAGCGCACGCACGCGTGCCTCGAAGTCCTCGGGCGAGCTCGCCACCGAGTAGCCCCACGTGTCGATGTCCGCGTCCGGCGCCCAGGTGACGCCGCCGAACTCCGTGACCATCACCGGCTTGCCCTCTGCCGCGCAGGGCAGCAGCGTGACCCGCCGGCCGGCCGGGCCGACGGACCCGGGCAGCGCGTCCAGGGCCTCGCGGGTCGCGTACCGCGGCTCGAGCACCGCTCGTTCGGCGGCGTAGTCGTGGAGCGTGAGCAGGTCGGACTCGGTGTGCTCCCAGCCGTCGTTGGAGATGACGGGTCGGGTCGGGTCGAGAGCCTTGGTCAGGTGGTAGAGCGCGCGGGTGAGGTGCTGCTGCGCCGGGTCGTGCGCGATGTGCTGCACGCCCCAGCTCTCGTTGACGGGCACCCACGTGACGATGCAGGGGTGCGACCGGTCGCGCAGCACCAGGTCGGTCCACTCGCGCACGGTGCGCTCGACCGCCCGCGGCGTGAAGGCGAACGGGGCGGCGACCTCACCCCAGACGAGGAGGCCGAGCCGGTCCGCCCAGTAGAGGAACCGCGGGTCCTCGGCCTTCTGGTGCACGCGGGCCGCGTTGAACCCGAGGTCCTTGATGAGCTGCACCTCGTCACGGAGCGCCTGCGCGCTCGGGGCCGCGAGGTGCGACTCCGGCCAGTACCCCTGCTCGAGCACGGACCGCACGTAGTACGGCCGGTCGTTGAGCAGGAACTTCCCGTCCGCCTCCCCGGTCGAGCGCAGCCCGAGGTAGGAGGTGACGTCGTCGAGCAGCGCGCCGTCGGGTCCCGTGACGGTCACCCGGGCGTCGAGCAGGGTGGGTCGTTCAGGGCTCCAGAGCAGCTCCTCGTACGCCTGGCCGTTGGTCTGCCGGTGCAGCGGGACCGTGAGTGAGACCTCGGCGTCGTCGATCCGGATCTCCTGGCGGGCGAGCGTCTCCTCGCCGGCGGTGATCTCCACGGCGAGCCGGGTGCCCCGCTCCGGACGGTGCGCGAGGAGCGCGCCGAGCTCGACGGCGCCACCCGGCACGTCGGGGCGCCAGTCGAGGCGGACGACGGCGGTACGCGGCACGGCCTCGAGCCACACCGGCTGCCAGATGCCGGTGGTGCGGTGGTACCAGATGCTGTGCGGCTCGTCGCGCCAGTCCTGCTTGCCGCGGGGCTGCGTCACGTCGCGGGGGTCGTCGTAGGCCCGGACCACGAGCGTGAACGCGCCCCGCTGCACGATCTCGGCAGGCACCTCCAGGGTGAACGGGGTCTGCCCGCCGGTGTGGGCGCCGAGCAGGTGGCCGTCGGCCCACACCTGCGCGTCGTGGTCGACGGCGCCGAAGTGGATCACCAGAGCGTCGCCCTGCGTGCCGAGACCGGCGGTGGCGACGTCGTCGGCGGTGACGGTGCGCCGGTACCAGACGACGTCGTAGGGGCTGGTGTCGCCGATCCCGGACAGCGGCGACTCGGGGGGGTACGGCACCTGGATGCGGCGGGGGAGCGCGGTGCCGCCGGCTCGGCGTGCGGGGGCGTCGTCGTCGCCGATCGCGAACTCCCACTCGCCCGACAGGTCGTGCCATCGGGGTCGTGCGAGCTGGGGTCGTGGGTAGGTGCCGTCGTCGGTGCTCGTCGTCGAGGTCTCACGCATGGCAAGAGCATGGACCATGAATACAGCGCTGTAAAGCGCCGTCAGGCGCCCGGGGCCGACTCCCGCACCTGCAAGGTGTGCGGGACCACCCGGTGCCGGCCCACGCCCGTGGTGCCCTGCATCCGCTCCAGCAGCAGCTCGAACGCCACGCGCGCGAGCTCGTGCTTGTCCGGGGCCAGCGAGGTCAGCGGCGGCCAGGCCCACTGCGCCATCGCGGAGTCGTCCCACCCGACGAGCGCGACGTCCCCGGGCACCTCGCGCCCGTGCCGGCGCAGCGCGGTGAGCGCCCCGATCGCGAAGCGGTCGTCGCGGCACACGAGGGCGTCGAACCGGAGTCCTCGCGACAGGGCGTCGTCCACGGCCGCCGCCGCGGCGTCCGAGCCGAACCCGGAGGTGGTGAGCACCAGGCCCGGGTCGAGGGGCACGCCCGCGCCCACGAGCGCCTCCTGGTAGCCGAGCAGGCGGCGGCTGTTCGTCGCCGTGATGTCGCCCTCCACCAGCCCCAGGAAGCCGATCCGGGTGCGCCCCGCGGCGAGCAGGTGGGACGTGGCGTCCGCGGCCCCGCGCACGTTGTCCACCATGACGTGGTCCGTGGTCACCGGGGCCTCGACCTCGCCGAGCAGCACGAGGGGCAGGTCCTGGTGGAACCGCGCGATGTCGAGCGTGGCGATGCGCAGCGGCTGGAAGATGACCCCGTCGACGAGCCCGGCGTCCCGGTCGCGCAGCACGGCCCGCTCGGCCGTCTCGTCGCCGAGCGTCTGCTCGATGATGACGCGGTAGCCGTGGTCGCTCGCGACCTCGGCGACGTGCCGGGCGACCTCGGCGAAGTACGGGTGGTCAATCTCGGGCATGGCCAGCGCGATCATGCCCGTCCTGCCGGTCGCCAGCCGGCGTGCGGTGAGGTTCGGCTTGTAGCCGAGCTCGTCGATGGCCGCCTGCACCCGGGCCCGCGTCGCCGGCTGCACGTGGGCGTAGCCGTTGACCACGTTGGACACCGTCTTCATCGAGACGTTGGCCCGCTCGGCCACGTCGACCAGCCGTACCCGTGCCATGCCGCCTCCCTCGCCCGCCGCCGCTGCCCGCTCGTTGTCGTGATCGTAGTGCCCGCGGGGCCGCCGTCGGGGGCGGGGGTCGACAACCTGCGTTACAGCGCTGTACATTCGTCGCCAGCGCGCAGAGCGCAGGCGTTTTCGACGAGGAGGACGACACTCATGACGAACCACACCGGGCGCGGACGCACCGTCCGCGCCGCAGCCCTCGCCGCCACCGGAGCACTCGCCCTGGCTGCGTGCTCCGGCGGCGGCGACACCCCGGGCCAGCAGCAGGCGGCCGAGTTCACCGGCACCTACGACGGCCCCGAGGTCACGCTCAGCTACTGGAACGGCTTCACCGGCGGCGACGGCCCGTTCATGCAGAGCATGGTGGACGAGTTCAACGCCGAGCACGACAACATCACCGTCGAGTCGAACACGATCGAGTGGGCGGAGTTCTACCAGAAGCTGCCCGCCGCGGTGACCGCCGGCGAGGGACCGGACGTCGGTGTCATGCACATCGAGCAGCTCTCGTCGAACGCCGTGCGCCAGGTGATCGACCCCGTCGACCCGCTCCTGGAGGGCATCGGGCTGACGGCCGACGACTTCACGCAGGAGATCTGGGACGCCACCCAGTACGAGGGGCAGCACTACGGCGTCCCGCTCGACGTCCACTCGCTCGCGATGTACTACAACACCGAGCACTTCGAGGAGGCCGGGATCACCGAGCCGCCGACGGACGCCGAGTCGTTCGGCGCCGCGCTCGACGCGCTGCAGGAGGCCGGGCACGAGCACCCGTTCTGGATGCCCGCCCGGTGGCCCGCCCACCTCATGTTCCTGTCGGGAGTCTGGCAGGGCGGCGGCGAGCCGTACGCCGCCGACGGCGCTAGCGCCACCTTCGACTCCGCCGAGGGCGTCGAGACCCTCGAGTGGATGCGGTCGATCGTCGACGACGGGTACAGCCCGGCCAGCGTCGACGCCGACGCCCAGTACGTGGCGTTCAAGAACGGCGAGACGTCGATCACGTTCGACGGCATCTGGCAGATCAACGACCTGGAGGAGTCGGGCCTGCCGTACGCGGCCGTCCCCGTCCCCGCGCTCCTCGGGGAGCAGGCGACCTGGGCGAGCTCGCACCAGTTCTTCCTGCCGCACCAGAACGACCCGGACGAGGACAAGGTCGCCGCCGCCCAGGTGTTCGTCGCCTGGATGAGCGAGCACTCGGGGGAGTGGGCCGGCGCCGGCATGATCCCCGCCCGGGAGTCCGTGCGGACCAGCGGCGTGCTCGACGGCACGGTGCAGGAGCCCATCGCCGACGCGATCGACACCATGCGGTTCCTCCCGCCGGTCCCCGGCCTCGGGACGATCCAGGCCGAGACCCTCGAGGTCGCGGTGGCCGACGGCGTGCTCGGTGACCGCGCGCCCGACGTCGCCCTCACCGAGGAGGCCGAGCGCGCCACCGCGCTGATGGAAGAGAACCTGGCCAGGTTCGGAGGCTGACGCATGACCGCCACCCTTCCGACGGACGCCCTCGCCACGGCGAGGGCGTCCGCCCGGGGCGCTCGCCGCCGCCGGAGTCCGATCGACCCGGCCCCGGCCACGCCCTGGCTGTTCCTCGCACCCTTCCTCCTGCTGTTCGGGACGTTCGTCCTGCTCCCCGCGGCGCTCGGGGTGTGGATCTCCCTGCACGACTGGGACTACACGTTCCCGAACCACCCGTTCGTCGGGCTCGAGAACTACCAGGCCCTGATCGACCCGTCGTCCACGGCGAGCGGGCCGTTCTGGGAGTCGATGCGCGCGACCGGCATCTTCACGCTGGCCAGCGTCCCGCTGCTGCTGGTGATCCCGCTGCTCGTCGCGATGATGATGAACGCGCGGTTCCCCGGGCGGAACTTCCTGCGGGCCGTCTACTTCGCGCCGTTCGTGCTCGGCGTCGCCGTCGTCTCCGTCCTGTGGCGGTACCTGCTCGACACCAACATCGGGCTGGTCAACCACTACCTCGGCCTCGTCGGGCTGCCCGACGCCACGGCGTGGCTGACGTCCCTGCCCTGGGCCTGGGTCGCGCTGGTGGGGGTCACCGTGTGGTGGACCCTCGGCTTCAACGCCGTCATCTACCTGGCGGCGCTGCAGGACATCCCCGCCGAGCTCTACGAGGCGGCGCACGTCGACGGCGCGAGCGCCTGGCAGCGCTTCTGGGCGGTGACCTTCCCCGGGCTCAAGCCGGTGCTGATGTTCGTCGTCGTCAACACGCTGATCCTGTCGGCCAACATGTTCGGCCAGTCCTACCTGATGACCGAGGGCGGACCCGGCCGGAGCACCCGCACCGCGATCTACCTCATCGCCGACACGGGCCTCAGCTCGTTCCAGATGGGCAGCGCGGCAGCCATGAGCTACATCCTCACCGTCTGCCTGATGATCCTCAGCGCCGCGATCTTCTGGCTCTTCCGGGACAAGGACGCCCGCCGCACAGGAAAGAAGGTGCGCCGATGACCGCCGCTCCTCCCACCGCACCCGCCCCCGACCGCACCGTGCGGGTCGCCGGCCACCGCGCCGGCACCGTCGTCCGACGGCGGGTCGCCCGCTACGTGGCGCTCTACGCCCTCGCGCTCGTCTTCGTCAGCCCGCTGCTGTACATGCTGGTGACGTCGTTCAAGACGCGGGCCGACGCCACCGGCGTCACGCCGAGCTGGATCCCGGACCCGTTCACCACGCAGGCGTTCCAGACGCTCTTCTCCGCGTCGGACACCCCCGTGCTGACCTGGTTCGCGAACTCGATGATCGCGGCCACGGCCAACGCCGTGCTCGTCGTGGCGACGGCGTCGATGGCGGCCTACCCGCTGGCGCGCATGCAGTTCCGCGGCAAGGGCATCGTCTTCGGGCTGGTGGTGGCCATGCTGCTGGTGCCCGGCGTCATCCTCGTCATCCCGAACTACCTCATCGTGTCCGAGATCGGCTGGCTGAACTCCCTGCTCGCGATCATCGTGCCGACGGCGGCCTCCGCGTTCGGCGTCTTCTTCATGCGGCAGTTCTTCGTCAACCTGCCCGTCGAGCTGGAGGAGGCGGCGCTGCTCGACGGCGCCAACCGCTGGGAGGTGTTCGTCAAGATCGTCCTGCCCCTGGCGCGACCGGCCATGGCGACGCTCGCCCTGCTGGCGTTCCTCACCAACTGGAACGACTTCCTGTGGCCCGTGTACGTCCTGTTCAGCCCTGAGACGCGCACCCTGCCCGCGGGCCTGGCGACCCTGCAGGGCGCCAACCAGGTGCGGTACGACCTGCTGATGGCGGGCGCCGTGATCGCGAGCGTGCCCGTCATGGTGCTGTTCTCGTTCCTGCAGCGCTTCATCATCGAGGGGGTCTCGCGGTCGGGGCTCAAGGGGTGACGGCCGGTGCGCGGCGGTCCCGGTCGGTCGGGCGGCCCGGGGCCCGGCGCGGGGCGGCGTGCGGGGCGCTGGTGAGCGCCGTCGTCGTCGGCCTGGCGGCCTGCAGCGGCGGCGCGACGGGCGCCGAGGGCGCCGCCGACGACAGCGGTTCCGCAGCCGCGCCCTGGCGTCCCGAGCCGCTGATCTCCCAGGACTTCCCGGACCCCGACGTGCTCGTCACCGACGACGGGTACGTCGCGTACGCCACCAACGGGCCCCACACCAACGTGCGCGTCGCGACGTCGGACGACCTCGTGACGTGGGAGCAGCACGACGACGCCATGCCGGACCTCCCGCCCTGGGTGATCCCCGGCAGGACCTGGGCTCCGGAGGTCACCCGGGCCGACGACGGCACGTACGTCCTCTACTTCACCGCGGCGAGCGCCGAGCACGGCGTCCAGTGCCTCGGTGCGGCGACGTCGGACGGCCCCCTGGGGCCGTTCGAAGCCGTCGGCGACGGCATGCTCGTCTGCCCGGAGGCCGAGGGCGGTGCGATCGACGCCGCGACCTTCGAGGACGGCGGCACCACCTATCTGCTGTGGAAGAACGACGGCAACTGCTGCGGGCACGACACCTGGATCCAGGCCGCCCCGCTCACGGCGGACGGGCTGTCACTCGCGGGTGACCCTGTCCGCCTGTTCCGCCAGGACCAGGCGTGGGAGGGCGACCTCGTGGAGGCGCCGACGATCGTGCGCCGAGACGGGACCTACCACGCGTTCTACTCGGCGAGCTTCTACGGCGACGACAGTTACGCCGTCGGGCACGCGACCGCGCCGTCGCTGACGGGGCCGTGGACCAAGGACCCCGAGCCGTTGCTCTCGACGGTGGGATCCGGAGGGATGTACCGGGGGCCGGGCGGGCAGGACGTGGTCCCGACGCCGGACGGGGAGATGTTCCTGTTCCACGCGTGGGACGGGGCGTACGTCGAGCGGGAGCTGTACGGGGTGCCGCTGGTGTGGGAGGCCGGCCGGCCGGTCCTCGAGCTCCCCACACCGCCGAGGTAGTGGCGCCCGCCGCGAGGTAGTGCCGGGCGCGCCGAGGTAGTGGCGCCCGCCGCGAGGTAGTACTACTTCGGCCGAGGTAGTACTACCTCGGCGGGGACGGCACTACCTCGTCAGTCGGCCTCGGCGTGGGCGATGTGGTCGAGCTGGCGCCACACCAGCGCGAGGGTGAGCCCGGCGCCGACGAACGCGAACCAGAACGGCGCCGTGATGCCCCACAGGTCGGTCAGGACGCCGCCGAGGGCGTTGCCGACGACGATCCCGCCGAACAGCCCGATGAGGTACACGGACCCGACCCGGCCCTGGTACTCCGTCGGGACGGCCCGCTGGCGCACCGTGTTCGACACCGTCCCCCACACGAAGGTGTAGATGCCGAACACGAACACCGTGGCCATCGCGACCCAGGCCGTCGTGGTCAGCGCGAGCACGAGGTGGAACGCCACCTCCATCGACAGGACCGTCTTCATCAGGGTCGCCAGGGAGAACCGCCGCTCGAGGCGCCCGTAGACCAGCGTCCCGAGCACCCCGCCGACGCCCGTGGCGGTGATCAGCAGGCCGTACCCGACCGGGCCCATCTGCAGCCGGTCGAGCGAGTACAGCACCAGGACGCCCCAGGGGGCGGCCCACGTGGCGTTGAACGAGAAGATGACCAGGGCGAGCGTCCGCACCGGAGGGTGGGTCCAGAGCCAGCGCAGCCCGTCGCGGATCTCCCGGCGCGCCGGGGCCGGGGTCGCCGGGCGGGGCACCGGCGGCAGCGAGATCCGGCTGATGAGCAGGATCGCCAGCAGCACGCACACGACCTGGACCAGGAACGGCCAGGCCATCCCGAGGGCGAAGAGGAACGCCCCGACCGGCGGCCCGGCGAGCTGGTTGCCGGTGAGGAACCCGGCCTGGAGCCGTGCATTGCCCGTGCCGAGGTCGCGCTTGTCCACCAGCATCGGCAGCAGCGTCTGGGAGGTGGTGTCGGCGAACACCTCCGCGACCCCCATGAGCAGCATCGCGGCCAGCACCACGACGACGTTCGCGGCGCCGGTGACGATCGCGGCGCACAGCACGGCGACGACGACGGCGCGCAGCGCGTTCGCGACGATGACGATCCGCCGGCGGTCGACCCGGTCGGCCAGCGCCCCCGCCCACAGCCCGAAGAGGAGCCACGGCAGCCGTTGCAGCATCGCGGCCAGCGCGACCAGCGTGGCGGAGTCGGTCTGGGACGCGACGAGGAGCGGCCCGGCGGCCAGCGCGATGCCGTCGCCGATGTTGCTGGTCCAGCTCGACGCGAGCATCCACCGGAACGGGACACCCATCCGGGCGGGAACGATGGCCTCGAGCACTCTCCTCACTGCTGGAGCGTAGGCGGACCGCGCCGCGTGCGGCCACCTCTGCGCCGGACGTCGACGGACGTCACAGCCGTGGGAGCGTTCTCGCAGGAAGGCCTACGGAAGGTGCCCGGAGTATTGACTGGTCAGCCGCGCGCGGGGCAGACTGCCTGGTGGCAGCGCGCATCGCCCGCCCCCTGCGCGGTGCGCGCTGTCCTTGACCGGTCTTCCGGTCGGACGCCTCCTCGGACCCCCCGCCGAGGGGGCGTCGACGATTCCCCTCCCGGAGGATCCACGGTCGACCCATGGACGATCCCGGTCGACTCGGCGTGCCCGGCGCCGTCATCACGGCGAGCCGGTCTACCGTGCTGGCGTGAGAGTCCTCCGCCGATCCACAGCCGCGGCCGCGGCCGAGCCCTCGGTCGAGCCGCAGGACGACAACGCGCGCCGACCCTTCGGCCGCGACGACGCCCGCGAGCGCCCCGACGGGAGCGCCCCGGACGCGAGCCCCGACCACCCGAGCACCGACGGCGCCGCCCCGGCCGGCTCGGAGGCGCACGGTGGGCGCGCGGGCCATACCTCGGGCGGCGCGACCACGACGACCCCGCTGGTCGACGCGGTCCGCCGCTGGCGCGCCGGCCTGGCCGAGATGGTGGGCGGCTCCACCCTCACGGACGTCGGGATGCTCGGCGAGGCCGTGGTCGACCTCTCGGCCGCGCACCCGTCGGGCGTCGCCCAGCTCTTCGCCGGCCGCTCCACCCGGTTGTCCAACCTGGTGCGCGAGCCGGGAACCTTCCCGCGGGCACGGCGCCACGCGCGCGCCGTCGTCGTGCGCTCCGCGGAGCACGCCGCCCAGTACGGGCTGGCCCCGACCTCGCTGGCGATCGGCGTGGCGTCCTGGACCGAGCCGGTCGAGGTGGGCGAGACCGCGCAGGACCGCCACCGCGACCTCACCGCGCTCGCCGAGGTGGCCAGCGGCGCCAGCGCGGCGTCCCCCGCGCCCGCCGGGCCGGACTCCGCCGCCTCGCCCGACGACATCGGCTCCGCCTCCGCCGCGTCCCCGGCGGAGCTCGCCCGGGCCGCGCGGGCGGTCGCCGACCACGCGGCGACCGACTCGGCACCGGCCGTGACGACGTCGATCCCCGTGGTGAGCGTGGCACGGCGGCAGAGCCGCCCGGCCCGCCGCCCGACGCCGCCCGACGAGGTCACGCCTGGCACACGGACGGTGCACGTGCCGATCCTGCTGCGGCCGGTGACCCTGGCCCCGCGGGGCGACGGCGAGACGGACTACGACCTGACGCTGGGCCCGACGGCGGAGATCAACCCGGTCCTGGCCCGCACCCTGCGCGCCCGGGGGGTCCGGGAGGACCTGGGTGCGCTCGCCCAGGCGTCCTTCACTGCCGCGGGCTTCGACCCCGACGACGTGCTCGACCGGGTCGCCGCGCTCGGCGCCGAGCACCTGGCCGACTTCCGTTGGGAGAAGCGGGTCCTGGTCGGCACCTTCGTGCACCCCGGCCAGGCCCTCGTCGACGACCTGGACGAGGTCGCCCCGGCGCTCGGCCGGCACGAGCTGGTGGCGGCGCTCGCGGGCGCGGACCAGGCCGTGGCGCGCGTGTCGACGGCAGAGCTCCCCGCGCCGCGCCGAGGCGACGCGGACCCGGCCCGTGAGCGCGGCGTCGGCGACCTGGACCCGTACCAGCGCCACGTGGTGGACGTCCTGGGCACCGGGCAGCACTTCTTCGTCGACGCGCCCCTCGGTGCGGACGTCGCCGGGACGCTCGCCGCCGTGGTCACCGAGGCGGCCGCCGCCGGGCGGTCGGTGCTGTACGTGACCGGTCATCGCCGTGCCGCCGACCGGCTGGCGCAGCGCCTCGACGAGCTCGGGCTGGACGGTCTCTCGCTCGACGTCACCCCACGCCAGACCTGGCGCGAGGACATGGCCGAGCGGCTGCTCTCCGCGATGGCCACGGAGCCGGAGGCCGTGGACGCCTCGGCGGCGGCGCAGGTGCGCGACGCGCTGATCGGCGCGCGGGCACAGCTCACGGGCTACATCGACGCGTTGCACGCCCGCCGGGAGCCGTGGGGGGTCTCCGCCTACGACGCGCTGCAGGAGCTGGCGCGCCTCACCTCGGAGCGCCCGGCACCGTCGACGTCGGTGCGCCTGGACGCGCGCACGGCCGTCGCCCTCGACGGGGACGCCCGACGGCGGTTCGCGGCAGAGCTGGAGCGCGCGGCCGCGCTCGGCGCGTTCACCCTCCGACCGTCCTCGACGGCGTGGTTCGGCGCGCACCTGACCAGCATGGACGAGGCGCGTGACGCCCTGGCGCGCGTGCGGCGTCTCAAGGAGGCCACGCTGCCGCAGCTGCGCCGTCAGATCGCGTACACGGGTGAGGTGACGGGCCTGGAGGCGCCCGCCACGATCAACGAGTGGGGCACGCAGCTCGCGATGCTCTCCGGGATGCGCAGCACGCTGGACGTGTTCCACCCGATGGTGTTCGAGCGCACCGCGACGGACCTGGTGCAGGCGACGGCGACGCGCCGGTGGCGCACGGAGCACGGCGTCGAGATGGGTTGGTTCACGCGCCGGCGGCTGCGCAAGCGGGCCCGCGACATGGTCCGGCCGGGCGTGCGGGTGCCGCACCTGCACACGGCGCTCATCGAGGTGGCCGAGCAGCGCGACGTGTGGGCCGAGCACTCGCCCCGGGGCGGGTGGCCGACGCTGCCCGAGGGGCTGGCCACCATCGAGGACACCTACGAGGCGGTGCGCATCGACCTCACCGCGCTCGAGCCCGTGCTGGGCCCGACGGTGCACGGTGCCCGGCTGCTCGACCTGGACCTGGACGCGCTCGCCGAGCGGTTGCACCAGCTCGCCCAGGACCCGCAGGCCCTGGAGACGCTGCCCGAGCGCACCAACCTTCTCCGGCGGGCCCGGGAGGCCGGCCTGGGGGAGCTGGTGGACGAGCTCACCTCGCGCCGGGTCGACGCCGGCCAGGTGGCCGCCGAGCTGGACCTCGCGTGGTGGACCAGCGTGTTCGAGCAGATCCTCGGCGGCGACCAGACCCTCGCGGGCCAGGACGGCGCCGGGCTGGACGCGCTGGCGCGCCGGTTCCGCGACCTGGACGCCCGGCACCTCGCCGCTCTCTCGCAGCCGGCGCGGGTGGCCGCCCGTGCGCACCTCGGGACGGCGATGCGCGAGGACCGTGCCGGGTCCGAGGCGCTGTTCGCCGAGCTCATCGAGGGCCGGATGACCTCTTTGCGCGACCTCGTCGAGAGCTACGGCGACGTGGCGCGGCGGCTGCGGCCCGTGGTCCTGGCGACGCCCACGCTGGTGCCGCACCTGCTGCCCACGCACCGCACGGTCGACCTGGTGGTGCTCGACGCCGTCCAGCACGTCCCGATCGAGGTCGTCGTCACCTGCCTGGCCCGCGGCCGGCAGGTCGTCGTCGTCGGTGACCCCCGCACGGCGTCGGGCACGAGCGTGCGCGAGCTGTCGCAGCTGCTGCCCACGGTGACCCTGCAGCCCCGCGAGAACCGCCGCGACCCGGAGCTCACGCGGCTGCTCGCGGCGCACGGCTACGAGGGCCTGCTGCGGCCCGCCCCGCTGCCGCGGCCGGAGGCGCTCGTCCAGCTCGACGTGGTGGACGGCACGGGCATGCCGGACCCGACCTCCGGGGCCGTCGAGAGCACGCGGGCCGAGGTGGACCGCGTCGTCGAGGTGTCCATCGAGCACGCACTGACCCGACCCGAGGAGGCCCTGGGCATCGTCACGGTCACCGCCGCGCACGCGGACCGGATCCGCGAGGCGTTGCTGGCCGAGGTGCGCGCCAACCCGGCGCTCGCCCCGTTCTTCTCCGGACGGCGCGCCGAGCCCGTGGTCGTCGCCGACATCACGGGGGTGGCCGGGCTCTCGCGCGACACGATCCTGCTCTCGCTCGGCTTCGGCCGGACGCCGCACGGGCGCGTGCTGCACCGGTTCGGCGTCCTCGGGGACGACGGCGGGGCGGCGATGCTGCTGGGCGCGCTCGGTGCGACGCGGCGTCGCCTGCACGTGGTGTCCTGCTTCCCGGCGGACGCCCTCGACCCGGACCGCCTGCGGGGCGCCGGACCGCGGCTGCTGCGCGACGTCCTCGAGCTGGCCGAGCGGCGCTCGGGCGTCGCGGACCAGGTGGAGCTGGGCAACGGGATCGACGCGGGCCGCGTGCCGGACCGCCTCCTGATGGACCTGGGCGAACGGCTGTGGCGGCTGGGCTACCTCGTCGAGACCGACTACGGCACCGGCGACGGCGACCGGATCCCGCTGGTGGTGGGCCACCCGGACCTGCCGGGCGAGCTGCTGGTGGCGGTGCTCACCGACGACGCCGAGTACGTGGCCGAGCCGTCCGTGCGGGTCCGTGACCGGCAGCTGGCCCAGCGTCTCGAGGGCCTCGGCTGGACCGTCGCGCAGGTGTGGTCGGCGGCGGCGTTCCTGGACCCGGAGGGCGAGGCGGACCGCGTGCGCCGGCTGGTGCAGCAGGTTCGTGACGACCGGGTCGGGACCCCCGGCGGCGTGCCGGTGCCGCCCGAGGTCGTGGTGCCGGTGCTGGCCGACGACGAGCCGGACGAGGTCGTCAAGGACCCGCGGGAGACAATGGGGCCGTGACGCCCTCCGACGAGACCCCGCACAGGGACACGACGGCCCCCGCGAGCCCGGGGACACCGGACCGGCCGGACGCGCCCCGAACGGGTCGGCGCGGTCCGCGGCGCGCCGTGCGCCGGGGCAGCGAGCGCGAGACCGTGTGGGGGGCCACCACCGACGACGAGGGTGGCCACGACTCGAACGACGAGCGCCTGCGCCGGGACGTGCCGCCGCACTGGTGACCCGTCCCGGCGCGGGCCAGGTCAGGGCCGGCGGGCCTGCACGGCGAGCAGGTCGCGGATCTCGGTGAGCAGAGCGAGGTCCGCCTCCGGCTCCTCGGCGACCTCGTCCTCGACCCGGCGGCGGCGTTCGGCGAGCTTGTTCATCGGCATGACGACGAGGAAGTAGAGCGCGACGGCGACCAGCAGGAAGTTCAGCACGGCCTGCAAGACGATGCCGATGCTGAACATCGCGCCGTTGACCTCGAACGACCACACCCCGGAGATGTCGGGCTGGCCGAACACCGCCGCGATGAGCGGGTTGAGCAGGCCGTCCATGAGGCCGGTGACGACGCCGGCGAACGCGGCCCCGATGGCGAGCCCGACGGCGAGGTCGACGACGTTGCCCCGCAGGATGAAGGTCTTGAATCCGGCCAGCATGCTTGGTGTGTCCTCCCGAGGTGGGGGAGCGCGTGTCGCTCCCGCCGGACCAGGGTACGAGCACGCTCACGGGACGAGCACGGCGGCGACGGCGCCCCACCCGGCCGCGGCCGACACGGCGGCCGCCTCGTCCGGATCCACCGCCACCAGCGTCACGGCGGCGTCCGCGGTGGCGGGTGCCGCCGAGCCGAGCAGGCCGCCCGCGCCCGGTGCGCCGTCGTCGGCGGGGAGCCGCGGCAGGACGAGCGCCCGCCGCGCGAGGCGGTCGGCGGCGTCGTCGGTGCCGAGCAGGTCGACCCGGTCGCCGGGGCGCAGCCACGCGGCTTCGGTCAGCCGCACACCGACGACGACCGTGCCCTCGGGCGCCCGGTCGGCCAGGCCGCCGCCCGGGACCAGGTCGGCGTGCACGGGGATGCCGGGGGCGAGGTCGACGGCGGGGGAGCGGCCGACGGCGTCGGCCGGGTCGGTCAGCAGGCCGTCGGGCGCGAGCTCGGCCGCCACCGTGGCCGTGCCGAGGTCGGCCGCGCGCAAGGGCTCGCCCGCCGGCACCTCCCGGGCGGTGACGACCACCTCGCGGGTGGGCGGCGCCTCGGGCCGCACCGCGTGGACGGTCGCGCCGGCCGCCAGGCCGCAGCACAGGGCGGCGACGACGAACCGGCCGCGCCAGACGACGGTACGCGCGAGACGAGCCAGGCGGGAGGTGGTGGAGGGCTCCATGCCGGGCACGCTAGGGCCGGCGAGCCGGCAGCAGCGGCGCCGTGGCGCCCGTCGGTGGACGACCTCGGCCGGGGGTGGCCTCGGCCGGCCGGGTCAGGCGGAGGCGGCCTTCGACGAGCTGCCGCTGGAGCCGGACCCCGACGCGCCGGACGAGCCCGACGAACCGGAACCCGACGTGCTCGAGCCCGACGAGCTCGAGGACGAACCCTTGTCGGAGCCGCCGGACTTCTTGGCGGACGAGCCCGAGTCGCCGGACGACGAGCCGCCGGAGCTCTTGGCGCCGCTGCGCGAGTCGGTCCGGTAGAAGCCGGAGCCCTTGAACGTCACGCCCACCGAGCCGTACTGCTTGCGCAGCCGTCCGGAGCACTCGGGGCAGACGGTCAGCGAGTCGTCGGTGAACGCCTGGTGGATGTCGAAGGCGTGGCCGCAGTCGGCGCACCGGTAGGCGTAGGTGGGCACGGGGTTCTCCTCGTCGGGCTGGCACTCAGATGATGCGAGTGCCAATCATACGCGGACGGTAGTCTCGCCTGCGTGTCAGCGAGCGACCTCCCCTCAGCGAACGAGCCCGACGAGACCCCCACGACGGAGGACACCGGCGAGGACGAGACCGCCCCGGCGCCCCGCTCGCGCCTGCGCCGGACGGCGGTGGGGGTCGCGGTCGTCGTGGCGCTCGCCCTCGTCGCGACCGTGACGTTCACCGTCGTCACGGTCCGCAAGCCGCTGCCGGAGACCTCCGGGACCCAGAACGTCCCCGGTCTCACCGGGGAGGTCACCGTCCACCGGGACGAGCAGGGCGTGCCGCAGGTGTACGCCTCGACCGCGGAGGACCTCTTCGCCGCCCAGGGCTACCTCCACGCCCAGGAACGGTTCTTCGAGATGGACTACCGCCGCCACGTCACGGCCGGGAGGCTCGCCGAGCTCGTCGGTGACGTCCCCACCGCGATCGACGCGGACAAGGTCATCCGCACCTTCGGCTGGCGCGAGGTGGCCGAGCAGGAGTGGAACCTCATCTCGCCGGAGTCGCGCAGCTACCTGCAGGCGTACGCGCAAGGGGTGAACGCCTACCTCGCCGACCGCAGCCCGGACCAGATCGCCCTCGAGTACACGGTGCTCGGCGCCACGGTCGACGTCGCGGCCCCGGCCCCCTGGGACCCGGTCGACTCGCTCGCGTGGCTCAAGGCGATGGCCTGGGACCTGCGCGGCAACTACGACGACGAGCTCGACCGGGCGCTCGCGTACGGCGCGCTGGAGGACGTCGAGCTCGTGGACGAGCTCTTCCCGAGCTTCGCCGAGGGCGGCAACACCCCGATCCTGGCCGAGAGCGACCTCGTCCGGGAGAGCGGGCGTCAGGGCTCGCGCACCGCGCCGACCGACATGGCCTGGGGCAGCGGGGCCCTCGACGGTGCCGTCGCCTCCGCCGCCACGGCGCTGGACGCGGTCCCCGTGCTCGTCGGCACCGGTGACGGCGCCGGGTCCAACTCGTGGGTCGTCTCCGGCGACCTCACGGAGTCGGGCGCGCCGATCCTCGCCAACGACCCGCACCTCGCGCTGGACGTGCCGAGCCTGTGGTCCCAGGTGGGCCTGCACTGCGAGCAGGTGTCGCAGGAGTGCCCGTTCGACGTGGCCGGCTTCTCGTTCGCGGGCTTCCCGGGAGTGATCATCGGCCACAACGCCGAGCTCGCCTGGGGGCTGACGAACATGGGCGCGGACGTGACCGACTTCTTCGTCGAGCGCGTGCGCGACGACACCTGGCTGCGCGACGCGGACGCCGAGGAGTGGGTGCCCATGGACGTCCGCACCGAGACGATCCGGGTCGCGGGCGCTGCGCCCGTCGAGCTGGAGGTGCGCTCGACCGACCACGGGCCGGTGGTGTCCTCGGTGCTCGACGTGGGCGCCGTCGTCGGCTCCCCGACGGAGGTGGGCACCGACTTCGGCGAGTACGCGGTGTCGCTGGCCTGGACCGCGCTCGAGCCGGGCCGGACGGCGGACGCCATCTTCGCGATGAGCACGGCGGCCGACGCCGACGACGTCCAGGCGGCGGCCGCGCTGTTCGACGTGCCCGCCCAGAACATCGTGTTCGCCACGACCGACGGGCACATCGGCTACCAGGCGCCGGGCCGCATCCCGGAACGGCGGCGGGTAGCCGGGCCGGTTCCGGCCGACGGCACCTGGCCGCGGCCCGGCTGGGACCCCCGCTACGAGTGGCAGGGCTGGGTCGACGCGGAGGAGATGCCGCGGGCGCTGGATCCCGAGGAGGGGTTCATCGTCGCGGCGAACCAGGCGGTGCTGCCCCGCGGCGTCGGGCCGGACCTCTCGCGCGACTGGGACCACGGGTTCCGCTCCGAGCGCATCCGGGGGCTGATCACGGAGCAGGTCGCCGCCGGGCGGCCCTTCACCGTCGCGGACATGAACGCCCTGCAGAACGACGACTGGTCGCCGTTCGCCGCCGCGCTCGTGCCCGTGCTGCTCGACGTCGAGGTCGAGGACCCGTACGACGCGGCTGGCCAGGAGCTGCTGGCCGGGTGGGACTACACCACGGGGACCGACTCGGCGGCCGCCGCCTACTTCAGCGCGGTGTGGCGCAACCTGCTCCGCACCACCTTCTGGGACGACGTGCCGGTGGGCATGCGGCCCACCGGCGGGTCCCGCTGGCTCGTCGTGGTCCGCGACATGCTCGAGCGCCCGGAGGACCCGTTCTGGGACGACCGTTCGACGGTCAACGTGGTCGAGACCCGCGACGAGGCGCTCACCCAGGCGCTGGTGACCGCGCGCGGCGACCTCACCGTGGAGCTCTCCAAGGACGCCTCGGAGTGGCGGTGGGGCGCCCTGCACACGCTGGCGCTGGAGCACCCGGTGATCGGCGGGGAGTCCGTGCCGGCGCTGGTGCGCGACTACGTCAACCCGCGGCCGGTGGAGATGCCCGGCGGCAGCTCGATCGTCAACGCGACGTCGTGGGACGCCTCGACGGGGAGCTTCCGGGTGACCACGGGCCCCTCGATGCGGATGGTCGTGGACCTGGGCGACCTGGACGCCTCGACCTGGGTGACGGTGACCGGGACGTCGGGCCACCCGGCCTCGTCGCACTACACCGACCAGCTCTCGGCCTGGGCCGCGGGGGAGACGTTCCCCTGGCCGTTCAGCCGCCCGGCCGTCGAGGAGGCGGCACAGGACACCGCCACCCTGGTGCCGTAGGCCCGGACCCGGGCCCGCTGCCGCTCCCGCCGACTACGCCGCCGGGAGCGGCAGCCAGCCGTCCGGGGTCGCGACGGCATGGATCGCGACGTCGTGCTTCAGCACCGGCAGCGGTCGTTCGACGGCGTCGTAGAGCTCCTCCGGGAACACCATGGCGATGGACCGCACGCCGGGGCGCACCTGCTTGAGCGCGCGGTCGTACCAGCCGCCGCCCTGTCCGAGCCGGGTCCCGCTGGTGTCGACGGCGAGGGCCGGCGCGATGACGACGTCGGCCTGCGTGATGACCTCCGCCCCGAGGTTGGGTCCGCCGGGCTCCGGCGGCCGGCCCGGGGCGCGCTCGAGGAGGTCGTCCGGTCCCGTGTAGTCCGCCCAGTCGCGGGCCAGGCCCGCACCGAGCACGGGCAGGAGCACCCGTGCCCCGCGCTCGGCGAGCAGCTCCAGCAGCGGCAGGGTGCCGGGTTCCGTGGGCCGGGCGGCGTAGGCGACGACGACGGACGCCTCCTGCACGGCGGGGACCCCGGCGACGACCTCGGCGAACGCCTCCGCCGCCTGGTCGCGCAGCCGCTGGGAGCGTTCGGTGCGGTGGTGGCGGATCGCGCGCCGCAGCTCGTCCTTGGCGTCTTCGGGTTCCATCCCCGCGACGACCGGGTACGGCTGATGCGCTGTCGAGGCCTTGAGGTCGCCGTGCATGTCCTTATTGTGGCAGGGTCCGGTGCCACGGGGACCCGGCGCGCCGGGTGGACGAGGGAACCGGGATGAACGATGCGAAGAGGTGGGCGGTGACCAGGCCCTGGCCGGTCACGCTCCGGGAGGACACGCCGTCGGGCGCGGTGGTGCTGCGCCCGCTGCGACGCCGGGACGGCGGCGAGTGGATGCGGCTCCGTCAGCTCAACGCGTCCTGGTTGCGGGCCTGGGAGGCGACCACCCCGGGGGAGCGGCCCGAGGCGACGTCGTTCGGCGACTACGTGCGGGCGCTCAGCGCGCAGGCGCGGGCGGGCACCACCCTGCCGTTCGTCGTGGAGCTCGACGGGGCGCTCGTCGGCCAGCTCACCGTGTCCTCGATCCAGTACGGCTCCCTGTGCTCGGCGAGCATCGGCTACTGGGTGGCGCGCGAGTACGCGGGCCGCGGCATCGTGCCGACCTCGGTGGCGATGGCCACCGACTACTGCTTCCTGGTGCTAGGGCTCCACCGCATGGAGATCAACATCCGCCCCGAGAACGCGGCGAGCCTGCGGGTCGTGGAGAAGCTCGGCTTCCGCGACGAGGGCCTGCGCGAGCGCTACCTCCACATCCAGGGCGACTGGCGCGACCACCGGACCTTCGCGCTCACCACCGAGGACGTGCCCGGCGGGCTGCTGGCGCGGTGGCAGCAGGCGCGCGACGGCGCCTGAACGGGTCAGGTCGCGGACACGCCGCCGCGCGGTGCGGGACGCCTCGCCCCGCCTCGCCTACCGTCGGCGTGTGGAGACGTCGCCGGCAGGACTCGCAGCCCTCGCGCTGTTCGTGCTGTGGCTGGGCTACTGGGTCCCGCAGCGGTTGCGCCACCGTCAGCAGCTCATCGACGCGCAGATCGACGACCGCTTCTCCGGCGGGCTGCGCGTCCTCGCCGTGGCGGACGGGGACGTGGCGGGTGGAGCTCGGCCAGGACGACGACGGAAGGAGCGTGCGATGCGACAGGACCGCGACGACATCGCGCCGGTGACCGGCAGCGTGCCGCTCGTGGGCGCACGGACCTCTGGGCCGCCGTCGGGCGCCACGCCGCGGGTGCGGACCCAGCGGCTGGCCGTGCTGGAGCGCCGGGCGGCGCGAGCACGCCGTCGCCTGGTGGTGACCCTGGTGCTCGCGCTCGTCACCGCCGGGGCGTGGGTCGCCGTCGGACTCGGGTACCTGCTGTGGTGGGGTGCGGCCGTCCCGTCGGCGGTGCTCGCCGTCGTGCTCCTGCTGGGCCGCTTCGCCGTGCTCGCGGCGCGGCGCTCGGACGCGCGCTGGCGTGCCGAGCGCCGGGCGGAGCAGCAGCGCGCGACCCAGCAGCGGACCCTGGCGCACGGTGGGCCGTACGCCCCGCGCAACCGGGCGCGGATCACCGGGCGCGCCGTGCACCCCTCCGACACCAGCACCCGGATGATCCCGCGCGTGCAGCCTGCCGCGCAGCCTGCTCCGGTTGCCGACGCGCCCGTCACCCCGGCCGGGCGCGGAGCGACCTCGCGGGAGCCGACGGCGTCGGCGAGCGCGCGGACCGCCGGCGACGGCGCCGGCGAGAGCGACGACACGGAGCGTGCGCCGGCGATGTCCCACCGGGCGCCCGCGGGCACGACGGAGCAGCCGGTGGGCGGCGAGCCGTGGGAGCCGGTGCCCGTGCCGCTGCCCACGTACGTCACCAAGCCCGCGGCGCCACGCCGTGAGCAGGCGACAACGGTGCCGACGCACGAGACGCGTGACGTCGAGCCGCCGGAGCCGGTGCGCGAGGGCGGACCGGCCGTCGCGTCGTCGGCGGCGTCGCCCCCGGTCGCCCCGGCGGGTGCGGCGCGCGACCCGCAGGACGCCTCGCTCACCGCCGACGAGCCCCGCCCGCGCACCGAGACGCTCGGGCTGCCGCTCGAACAGATCCTGGCGCGTCGCCGCGCTGCCGGCTGAGAGTCGGGCGTCGGCTCGTCCGGCCGGCGGTGCGATTTGGTCAGGAGCCGTGGCGGGGTGTTAATCTTGCTACCGCTCCACGGGGCTATGGCGCAGTTGGTAGCGCGTCTCGTTCGCAATGAGAAGGTCGGGGGTTCGAATCCCCCTAGCTCCACCCGCAGAAGGCCCGGAACCGCCAAGGTTCCGGGCCTTCGTCGTTGTCGAGGGGGTGGCGGCGCTCTGCCTGCGCCTGAGTGATCAGGGCGTGGGGCGGCGCTCGGCCGGTCTGGGGACGTTCCGCCGGACCGCATGGGGGGCAGGTCCGGCGGAACGTCTGGGAAGAACGTATCGACGGGTGCTCAGGGGCTCCTTGGCGGAACCTCAGGACTCCGTCAAGGTGTGCCGCAGGGGGTGGCGCCGACGCTCTCGGGCTGCTTGCGGTCCGGGTTCCGTGCGGCGCTCGCGTCCGGCGCGGCGTCCTCGGACATGTCGGCGCCCCGCCGGGCGGAGACGGGGGATAACGCCCGGCGAGGCGTCTGCTGTCAAGCTATCGGCGCAGTCTCAGGGTCACCGCGACGCTGCCTCAGGGCCTCCTCAGGATCCGCCGAACGCCAGCCCGGGGGCCGGTGTCCGGGCGGTGAACAGCGTGAACGACGGCCGAACAGCTCCGGTCGATATCGCTCAGGCCCGGCATGTCGGGCACCGGGTGCGCCAAGGTGGCCCCGTGCATGACGAGATCACCGAGGTGGCCCGGCACCGGCAGGTCCGTGGAGGCACCCGACTCGCGGGCGTCGCGTCCGACCTGGCGCGCCCCGTCGACGTCGTCGGCTCGACGATGCCCGTGGGACAGCTCGAGGTGATGTTCCGCAACCCTGACGTGAGCTGCGTCGTGGTCGCCGACGACGAGTCCGGCCGGGCGGGGATCGTCATGCGGTCCGGGCTCACGGCCGCGCTGACGGGGCGGCTCGGCTACGGGCGCGCCGTCCTCGAGCGCAAGCCGACGTCCGCGGTCACCGACTGGTCGCCGATGGTGGTGCACCCGCAGGACCCGGTGTCCTCCGTGGCGACGCGCGCGATGGAACGCACGGACGCCCACCGCTACGACGACGTGCTGGTGGCCGCCGACCGGTGGCTCAGCGCCGGGACGGCCGACCTGATGCGCGCGCTCGTCGCCGCGCTGGCCGAGCGGTCCACGCACGACCCGCAGACCCGGTTGCCCACCCGGGCGGCCACCTGGCACTCGTTGGCGCGCCGTTGCGAGCTGGTGCAGGGCTCCCGGACCCGGGTCGTGCTGGTGCTGCTGGACGTGCACGGCATGTCCAGGCTCAACGCCCGCCACGGCTACACGACGGGAGACACGGTGCTCGTCGAGCTCGCGAGCCGCCTCGTCGGCGGGCTGCCGCGCGGTTGCGAGGCCGGGCGGGTCGACGGCGACCGGTTCGCCGTGCTCGCGACGCTGCCGCCGATGGACGACATCCAGGCCGCCGCGTCCGCCGACCACCTGCGTCGCCACGTGCTCGCCAACCTGGCCGAGCCGACCGGCGCCGTCGACGTCCTGGTGTGGCCGGAGCTGCGCTCGTCGGTCGTCTGGTCGGTGACGGGCGCCGCCGTCGCGGAGGAGCTCGTCCGCGAGGCCGAGTCCCGGCTCGCCCGGTCCCCGGGAGCGGCACCGGTCCCGGAGCCCTCCCGCCGCGCGGTGCCCGACGAGCAGCCGCCCGGCCCGGCGCCAGTCGGCGACGCCGTGCTCCCGCTGCGCCGGGTCGGTTGACGGGGAGGCGGAGCGGGGCATCGACCTTCCGCCCGGAATGCGCGAGGATGGAGCCCGTGCGTGTACGGAACGCCCGATTCGTCCTTCCTGTTGTCTGCGTGGCCGCGTTCGTCGCGGGCTGCGGCCCCGACGACCCGTCTCCCGACCCTGCTGACGGCCCGGCCGTGCAGACGGTGGTCTCCCCGCCGCCGGCCCACACCCTGCTGCTCGGCGCCGAGGACCCCGCCGAGCTCGCGCTGACCACCAGTCAGCAGATCTACGACCGCTCCCCGGTGGCGGTCGTCGCCGGCGGCGGCACACCGGACGGCGGCGACGCGCCAGACGGTGGCACGCCAGGCGGCGGTGCGCCGAAGGGCGGCGAGGCGTCCGACGACGGCGCCTCCGACGGTGCCTCCGACGGTGCCTCCGACGGTGGCGCAGCGGTGCGGGCGGCGCAGGCCTCGGCCGCCGAGACGCTCGGTGCTCCCGCCCTGGTGGTCGGCGGCGCGGTCTCCGCCCACGGTGTGGCTGACGAGCTGGACCGGCTGGGCGTGCAGGTCGCCGTGGTCGTGAGCCCGGAGTCGCCCGGCGCGGGTGTGGCCGAGGGTGCGGGAGGCGCCGGAGAGCGCGTCGATGGCGACGACGCGGAGAGCGATTCGTGGTCCGACGACGGCGCCGCGGTGCCCGACGCGTTGAGCGGGGCCGAGCAGGCCGCCGCGACGGCGGGTGCCGACGTCGTGCACCTGCGGGTCAGCGCACTGCCGGACACCGGCGACGAGGAGCCGGGGGCGCTGAGCGCGGCCGAGGCGGCGAGCCTGCAGGACGACGTGGACGCGGTGCTCGCGAGCGACCCGTCGTCGCCCGCGCCGCAGGACCCGGCCGAGGTGCGGTTGCGGGAGGTGCTGGCGCTGACGGACCCGCAGCCCGGCCAGGAGGCGGCGATCGCTACCTTGCGCGCCGCCGGGGCCGTCGACCACGAGGTGCCCGGGGGCGACATCGCGGCCTCGCCGGAGTCGATCGCGGAGATCGACCTGGCGCAGGCGCTCGCCGTGGTGGGGGTGGGTCCGACGTTCGGGGACGCCGCCGACTTCGCGTGGCGGGTCGAGGCGGCCGAGCGGGGCGACCTGCTGCCCACCGGCACGCAGCAGCTGCTCCCGGCGCGCTACGTGACCACGGAGGCCGAGGCGTGGGAGGAGCCGGACGACGTGACGGCACGGGCCGCCGTCGCGGCCGAGGCGTACGCGGGGCTGGGCGACGGGCCCGTGGTGCCGACCGTCGTCGTGCAGGCCGGTGCGGCGCAGGGGCGTCCTGCGGAGGAACGCCTCGCCGAGCTCGCACCCTTGATCGCCGCGGCGCGGGAGGCGGGCCAGTACGTGGTGCTCGACGTCGCCGCGGGCGACTCGGCGCTGCTGGACGAGGTGAAGCCGCTGGAGGAGCTGCTCGCACGCCCGGGGGTCGGGGTGGCGCTGCACCCGGAGGACCGGGTGTCCGACGGCGTGCTGCCGCCGCAGCAGGTGTCGGTGGACGAGGTCGAGGCCGTCATCACCTATATTGAAGGGGTGGTTACTAATCACGGTCTGCCCCCGACGACGGTGGTCGTGCACCAGACGCGACCGGAGTCCGTGGTCGGCCGTGAACGCCTCGCCGACGTGGCCGCCGCCACGGACGCGGTCGAGATCGTCCTCGCCGCGGACCGTACCGGCGGGCCGACCACGGGCGAATGGGTGTGGAACCGCGTGTCCGACGACGTCCCCGACGGGGTGCACACCGGCTGGGCGGGACCGACCTACCTCCCCGACCAGGCGGCCGACCTCGTCCCCACGGACCCGGCGCCGCTGTTCGTCGCCGGGCCCTGACCAGGAGAACCCGCATGCTTCCCCTCATCCCGTGGCCCACCGAGGTCACGCAGCCCGCCGCACCCGCCCTCGAGCTGGCGGCCGTGCGCATCGACGCGCCCGACGCGGCGCTGGCCGAGCTCGTCGCCGAACAGCTCGCGGCCGCCGGGGTCCCCGTCGCCGAGACCGACGCCGTGCCGTTCACGCTGCGCCTCGACGAGGCGGCAGGTCCGGAGGGCTCGGACAGCCCCGAGCGCTACACGCTGCAGGTGGGGGGCGGCGCGATCAGCGCCACCGCCGCCGAGCCGGTGGGCCTGCTGCACGCCGCGCGCAGCCTGCGCCAGCTCGTGGTGCGCGCCGCCGACGGCGCCCCGGCCGGGACGCACCCGACCGTCCCCGCCGTCGTCGTCCACGACGCTCCCCGCTTCCGCTGGCGCGGGCTGAGCTTCGACGTCGTGCGCCACTGGTTCGGTCCCGACGACATCCGCGCCGTGATCGACCTCGTGGCCGCGTTCAAGTTCCGCGTGCTGCACCTGCACCTCACGGACGACCAGGGCTGGCGCATCGAGATCCCGTCGCGCCCCGAGCTGGAGAAGGCGTCCGACAACCAGGTGGGCGGCGGCTCGGCCGGCTACCTGACCGTCGAGGACTACCGGGACCTGCAGGCGTACGCCGCGGCGCGCCACGTGACGATCGTGCCGGAGTTCGACATGCCCGGGCACGTGAACGCCGCCACGCACGTCTACGGCGGGCTGACCAGCGACGGCGTCGCCACCGACGCCTACGACGGCATCGAGGTCGGCTTCTCGCGGCTCTGGTTCGACAACCCCGCCACGGAGCCGTTCGTGCGCGACGTCGTCGGCGACCTCGCGCGCATGACCGACGGCGCGTGGGTGCACGTGGGCGGCGACGAGGTGCTCACCATGGAGCGCGACGAGTTCGCGCGGTTCGTGGACCTGGCGCAGCGCATCGTGCGCGAGCACGGCAAGACGCCGATCTTCTGGCAGGAGGGTGCGCGCGGCCCCGTGGAGCCCGGCACGCTGCTGCAGTACTGGGAGCCGAAGGGCGCGGACCTCGACCGCTTCGTGGCAGCGGCGCAGGCCGGTGCCCGGTTCATCATGTCGCCCGGGGACCACGCCTACCTCGACATGAAGTACACCGCCGAGCACCCGCTGGGCCTGCAGTGGGCGGGCTTCGTGGAGCTGCGGGACTCCTACGAGTGGGAGCCCACGGCGGTGATCGCCGGTCTCCCCGCCGAGGCCGTGGAGGGTGTCTCCGCCGCGGTGTGGACCGAGACGCTGACCACCCGCGACGAGCTGTTCTCCATGCTGCTCCCGCGGCTCGGTGCCGTGGCCGAGGTGGCCTGGACCGCCGCGGACGCCAAGGACTTCGACGGGTTCACGAGGCGGACGGCGGCGCAGGCGCCGGCGTGGCGCTCGGCCGGGTGGGCGTACCACCCGACGCCGCAGGTGGCCTGGTAGCCCTCAGATCCAGTTCTGGAAGCGGATGATCTCGCGCCAATAGTCGTACGGCACCTGCATCGCGGACCAGAACGGGTAGAACGCCACCGACACCGCCGTGATCGCCAGCAGCACGCCGGCGATCACGGCGACGGTGCCACCGCGTCCGGCCCGGCGCCCGGTGCGCTCCAGGGCCACCACCATCGGGTACAGCAGGGTGAGGATCACCCAGGGCGTGAACACGATCGAGTAGAACGCGAAGATGGTCCGCTCCGTGTACAGGAACCAGGGCAGCCAGCCCGCGACCGTGCCGGACAGGACGGCGATCGCGCGCCAGTCCCGCAGCCAGATGCCGAGCACGATCGTCACGACGATCGCGATCGCCGCGAGGAACCACAGCAGCGGGTTGCCGAGCGCCGTCACGGCCACGGCGCACGCGCCGCCGTCGGGTGGGCAGCCGTTCTCGCCGGCGGCGGAGCGCTCCCAGAAGAACGACGTGGGCCGCCACTGCACGATCCAGCCCAGCGGGTGCGCCGCATAGGCGTGCTCCGAGTCGAGACCCGTGTGGAAGCCGAACACCTGCTGGTGGTAGTGCCAGAAGCTCGCCCACCAGTCCGGCACCCACGAGGCCGTCTGGCCCGGGTTGTCCGCGGCCCAGGTGCGGTCGTAGGCGGGCGTGGGCGAGCTGACGCTGGCGAACCACCTCCACCACGAGGCCACGTACGTGATCAGGGCGACCGGCACGATCTGGACGAAGGCGTAGGGGGCGTCGAGGAGCAGCGACTTTGCGGCCCCGCCGCGCAGGCCCGCGCGGTGCCGTGCGGTCATGTCCCACAGCACGGTCAGCAGTCCGAACACCGCGACGAACCACAGCCCGGACCACTTGACCCCGCAGGCCAGGCCGAGCGAGACACCCGCTGCCAGCCGCCACCACCGCACGCCCAGCCATGCCGGCGGCCACCCGGCGACCGGGCCGCCCGCCGAGGAGATCGCCGCCACCCGGCCGGCCAGCCGCCGTCGGGCCTGCTCCCGGTCGAGGAGCAGGCAACCGAAGGCCACCAGGACCCAGAACATGAGGAACTGGTCGAGCAGCGCGGTGCGCGAGTGCACGATCGCCTGGCCGTCGATCGCCAGCAGGAACCCGGCCGCGAGCCCCATCACGGTGCTGGAGAACAGCCGCCGCGCGATCCGGGCCAGCAACAGCACGGCGAGGATGCCGACGACGGCGCTCGCCAGGCGCCACGCGAACGGGTCGGTCGGTCCGCCCCCGGCCTCCATGCCGAGCCAGATCATCCACTTGCCCACCGGCGGATGGACGACGTACGCGGCCTGGTCGAGGTAGGTGTCGACGTCGCCCGCCTCGAACGCCGGGTTGGGGTCGTCGGGCCACTGCCTCTCGGCACCCTCCGTGCCGAGGGTGTAGGCGTCCTTGACGTAGTAGGTCTCGTCGAACACGAGCGTGCCGGGCCTGCCGAGCTCCCACAGCCGGGTGGCGGCCGCGACCAGCGTCACGAGCACGGCGCCGATCCACCCCCACGCACGGGCCTGCCACGTGGCGCCCAGCGCCAGCCGGCGCTCGCCCAGCAGCCGCACCAGCAGCGTCTGCTCCGTGACGACGGGGCCGTCCGGCGGGGTCGTGGTGCCGTCCTCGGACGGGTCGTCCGTGCCCGACGGCGCCGGCCCGGCCTGGCCGACCGCACCGGCAGCGCTCCCACCCGCCGTGGGGGTCCCGCCGTCCTCGGCGGTCGCTGTCCCGGTCGACGTCCCGGTCGCTGTCGTGGTCTGTGCCCGCTGTGCGCCGTTCCGCCCGACGCTCGGCACGGCGCCGGTGACGGCTCGGATCGCGCCCGTCACGAGGGGGATGCCGCGGGTGTCCGTGCGGTGGCCGTGGATGTCGCGCCGGGAGGGGTACTGGCGGGGCGCGGACGGCGAGTCGATCTCCGGGTTCTCACCGGTGGCGGGAGCGTCGGCATCGGGGGCGGTCACCTCGGCCACTTTAGAGGGTCATGACGTCGGCGTGGGACAGTTGGCCACATGAGTCGTGACGCCGAGGCCGGGTCCGTCGTGCTGGCCGCCACCCCCATCGGCAACGTCGAGGACGCCTCCCCCCGGCTGGTGCGTCTGCTGCAGGAGGCCGACGTCGTGGCCGCGGAGGACACCCGCCGCCTGCACGGGCTGGCCGGCCGGCTCGGGATCAAGGTCGGTGGCCGCGTGGTGTCGTACCACGAGCACAACGAGCGCGACCGGGCCGACGACCTGCTGGACGTGGTCGACGACGGCGGGACCGTCGTCGTCGTCACGGACGCCGGGATGCCGGCCGTCTCCGACCCGGGGTTCCGGCTCGTCGAGCGCGCCGTCGAGCGCGGGCTCGCGGTGACCGCGGCGCCGGGGGCCTCGGCCGTGCTCACGGCGCTCGCGCTGTCCGGGCTGCCGACCGACCGCTTCACGTTCGACGGGTTCGTGCCCCGCAAGGCGGGGGACCGGAGCCGGTTCCTCGGCGCGCTGGCGGCCGAGCCGCGCACCATGGTCTTCTTCGAGGCGCCGCACCGAGTCGTCGAGACGCTGGCCGCGATGGCGGACGCCCTGGGCGCCGACCGGCCCGCCGCCGTCTGCCGGGAGCTGACGAAGACGTTCGAGGAGGTGCTGCGGGGCACCCTCGGCGAGCTCGCGGCGCTCGCGGGCGAGCGTGCCGAGACCGGTGCCGGTCTGCGCGGCGAGATCTGCGTCGTCGTCGGCGGGGCGCCGGCCGCCGAGGCCCCGCGCGTGGAGGACCTGGTGCCCGAGGTCATGGACCGTGTGGCCGCCGGCGAACGGCTCAAGGCCGTGGTGGCCGAGGTCGCGACCGCGGCCGGCGTCCCCAAGCGAGACCTCTACGCCGCCGCCCTCGCCGCCCGCCCGCCGAGGTAGCACCGCTCCCGCCGAGGTAGTGCTACCTCGGCCGAGGTAGCACTACCTCGGCGCGAGCGGGTCGCCGCCGGACGAGGCGAGCTCGACCCCGGCGGCGGCCATCTCCGTGCGGGCCTGTTCGCCGAGCTCCGGCGAGACCGGTGCCGTGAGGTCGGTGAGCACGCGCGTGGCGAACCCGAGGCCCGCCGCGTCCAGCGCCGTGTGCTTGACGCAGTGGGACTCCGCGAGCCCCACGACGTCCACGGCGTCGACGCCGGCCTGGCGCAGCACGTCGGCGAGCCGGCGCCCCTCGTCGTCGGCCCCGTCGAAGCCGGAGTACCCGTGGTCGTACTGACCCTTCTTCATGGCGACGTCGGCGGCCAGGTCGGCGAGCGCCGGGTGCAGCCGGGCGTTCGGCGAGCCCGCGACGCCGTGCACCGGCCACGAGGTGACGAAGTCCGGTCGGTCGCTGAAGTGCTCGCCCGGGTCGACGTGCCAGTCCTGGGTGGTGACGACGAGCCCGTACCGGTCGCGGTGCGTGCCGGCGTACGCGGCGACGTCGGCCGCGACCTGGTTGCCGCCCTCCACACCGAGCTCGCCGCCCTCGCAGAAGGTCGGCTGGACGTCCACGACGATCAGTGCGCGAGTGCTCATGCTTCCCACTGTGCCACCACCGCCGGGATCGGGGCAGGCCGCACCCTGGACGCCCGGGCCGGCCTCCGGCGTCGACCATTAGGATTCGGGGCATGACCCACATCCTCTCGGCCGTGGCATGGCCCTATGCCAACGGCCCGCGGCACATCGGCCACGTCGCCGGCTTCGGCGTTCCCTCCGACGTCTTCAGCCGGCACATGCGGATGGCGGGTCACGACGTCCTGATGGTGTCCGGCACCGACGAGCACGGCACGCCGATCCTCGTCCAGGCCGAGTCCGAGGGCGTGACCCCCCAGGAGCTCGCGGACCGCTACAACCGCGTCATCGTCGAGGATCTGACGTCCCTCGGCCTGTCCTACGACCTGTTCACGCGCACCACGACGCGCAACCACTACGCCGTCGTGCAGGAGATGTTCCGCACGGTGCACAAGAACGGCTACATGGTCGAGAAGTCGACCATGGGCGCCATCTCCCCGTCCACGGGCCGCACGCTGCCGGACCGCTTCATCGAGGGCACCTGCCCGATCTGCGGCTACGACGGCGCGCGCGGCGACCAGTGCGACAACTGCGGCAACCAGCTCGACCCGATCGACCTGAAGAACCCGCGCAGCCGGATCAACGGCGAGACGCCGAAGTTCGTCGAGTCGAACCACTTCTTCCTCGACCTGCCGGCGCTCGTCGACGCGCTGTCGTCGTGGCTCGAGACCCGCAACGGGTGGCGGCCCAACGTGCTGAACTTCAGCCGCAACCTGCTCGACGACGTCCGCCCGCGCGCCATGACGCGCGACATCGACTGGGGCATCCCTGTGCCGCTGGAGGGCTGGGAGGACAACCCCGCCAAGCGGCTCTACGTGTGGTTCGACGCCGTCATCGGCTACCTGTCCAGCTCGATCGAGTGGTCCCGCCGCCAGGGCACGCCCGAGGCGTGGCGCGAGTGGTGGACCGACCCCGACGCCCGCTCGTACTACTTCATGGGCAAGGACAACATCACCTTCCACTCCCAGATCTGGCCGGCCGAGCTGCTGGCGTACGACGGCGGGGGGTCGCGCGGCGGCGCACCGGGCCAGTTCGGCTCGCTCCAGCTGCCCACGGAGGTGGTCTCCAGCGAGTTCCTCAACGTCGAGGGTCAGAAGTTCTCGTCGTCGCGCGGCGTGGTCATCTACGTGCGCGACATGCTCGCGCGCTACCAGCCCGACGCGTTCCGCTACTACGTGGCCGCCGCAGGCCCGGAGAACCAGGACGTGGACTTCACGTGGGACGGGTTCCTGCGCCGCACCAACGACGAGCTCGTCGCGGGCTGGGGCAACCTGGTCAACCGCACGGCGAGCATGGTGCACAAGAACTTCGGCGAGATCCCGGCCGCCGGCGAGCTGACCGACACCGACCGGGACGTCCTGGCCTCCACGCGCAAGGCGTTCGGCGACATCGGCTCGCTCATCGCGGCCAACCGGCAGCGGGCCGCGATCGCGGAGGCGATGCGCGTCGTCGGCGACGTCAACCGCTACGTCTCCGAGACGCAGCCGTGGAAGCTCAAGACCGACCCGGACCGTCTCGCCACCGTGCTGCACACGACGACGCAGGCCGTCAGCGACTGCAACACGCTGCTCGCCCCGTTCCTGCCGCACTCGGCCCAGTCGGTGCACGAGGTGCTGGGCGGCACGGGGCAGTTCGCCCCGCAGCCGCGCATCGAGGAGGTCACCGACCTCGACGACGACTCGCGGCACTACCCGGTCATCACCGGCGACCACGACGGCGGCTACCGGTTCCCCGCGTGGAAGTCGAGGCCCGTGGCCCCGGGGACGCCGATCGCGAAGCCGTCGCCGGTGTTCACCAAGCTCGACGACTCGATCGTCGAGGAGGAGCTCGAGCGGCTGCGCGAGAAGGCCTGAGCGTGGGCCGCAAGCGTGAGCGCGGGTTCCCGCGCGACCCGGAACCGCTGCCCGTCCCCGTCGTCGACAACCACACGCACCTGGACGCGATCGCGGACGTCCTGCCCGAGCGTGCCGGCGGCGACGGCGAGCCGGCCCCGACCGTGGCCGACCACGTGCGCCGGGCCGCCGCCGTCGGCGTCGACCGGATGGTGCAGGTGGGTAGCGACCTGCCGTCCGTCGGGTGGACCGACGCGCTCCTGCGGGGCGCCGACGCGGCGGCGCTCCTGGGCGCGGTCGCGATCCACCCGAACGAGGCGGTGCTGCACGCGGGCGTCCGCGAGGTGGGCCCGGACGGTCTCGAGCCGCACCCCGAGGCCCACCACGACGTCCCGCTCGACGACGCGATCGCCCGGGTCGCGCAGGTCGCCCGCGAGAACCCGCGCGTGCGGGCGGTGGGGGAGACGGGCATGGACCTGTTCCGCACCGGCCCGCAGGGCGAGCGGGCCCAGCGGGAGTCGTTCCGCGCCCACATCGCCCTCGCCAAAGAGCTCGGCCTGGCGCTGCAGATCCACGACCGCGACGCCCACGCCCCGGTGATCGAGGTCCTGCTCGCGGACGGCGCGCCCGAGCGGACGGTGTTCCACTGCTTCAGCGGCGACGCGGAGATGGCGGAGCTCGCCGCGGAGCACGGGTGGTACCTGTCCTTCGCCGGGCCGGTGACGTACCCGAAGAACGCGCACCTGCGCGAGGCGTTGCGGACGGTGCCGCTCGAGCTCGTCCTCGTCGAAACCGACGCCCCCTACCTGCCGCCGCACCCGTTCCGCGGGCAGCCGAACGCGCCGTACGTCGCCGCGCACACCGTGCGCGCGATGGCGGAGGTGCTCGAACGACCGCTCGACGAGGTGTGCCGAGCGATCTCGGACAACAGCGGCCGGGTCTACGGGTCGTGGTGACCCCTGTCGCTTCTGCCCCGGTTCGACTACGGTCTGGTGACCGTGGCGACACCTGAGGCGGGACGACGGCTGGACAGCACCCGGCGGCGTCGTCCCTCGGAACGGTACGTCGGTCGCCGTGGCCCCTTGCCCGGGATCGCCCGTGGTGCCCTGCAGGTCCTGGTGGTCGCCGCGGTGGCGCTCGGCGCGACGGGTGTGGTCGCGGCGCACAGCACGATCACCGTCGACGTCGACGGGCGCGTGCAGACCCTCGACGGCTACGGGAGCACCGTCGGTGAGGTGCTCGCGTTCCACGGCATCCGGCCCGGTCCGGACGACCTCGTGCAGCCGGTGGCCTCCGCGCCCGCACCGCGGGACGGCGAGGTCGTGGTGCGGACGAGCAAGGAGGTCACGCTCGAGGTCGACGGCGAGACCACGAGCTTCCGGACGACGGCGCACACGGTGGGCGAGCTCCTCGCCGCCCTCGGGCCGCGGGGCGACGGGGCCGTGACGACGGCGTCCCGCAGCGACCCGCTGGGCCGCGGCCCGGTGCGGGTCTCCACCCGCAAGACCGTCTACGTGTCCGTCGACGGCTCCGTGCTGCCGTTGCGGACCACGCAGGCGACCGTCCGCGACGTGCTCGCCGAGGTCGAGATCTCCCTGGGCGACGAGGACCGGACGTCGGTGCCGTTGGGTGCCGCCGCCGTCGACGGCATGGTCGTGGTGGTCAACCGCGGCGAGACGGCCTCCGACATCGTCACGGAGGTCATCCCGTTCGAGACGGAGCGCATCGAGTCCGACGAGCTGCCGAAGGGCCACGAGACGGTGCGCACGCGGGGTGTCCCGGGCGAGCGGGTGACGACGTACCAGGTGCACACGCTCGACGGTGCGGAGGTGGAGCGCACGGTCGTCGACCGGTCGGTCACCGTCGAGCCCGTCGACGAGGTCGTCGTGGTGGGCACGCTGGACGTGTCGCAGGTGCAGGCCGACCCGGGCTCGGCGAGGGCGCTGGGCCGGGCGCTGGCGGCCGAGCGCGGCTGGGGCGACGACCAGTTCGTCTGCCTCGACAAGCTGTGGACCAAGGAGTCCAACTGGCGCTGGAACGCCGAGAACGCCTCGAGCGGGGCGTACGGCATCCCGCAGTCCCTGCCGGGGTCGAAGATGGCCACGGCCGGCTCCGACTGGCGCACCAACCCGGCGACCCAGATCACGTGGGGGCTGGGCTACATCGCGGGGCGGTACGGCACCCCGTGCAGCGCCTGGAACCACTCCATGTCGGTCGGCTGGTACTGAGCGCACGCGGGGCGCGGCGGGCGCCGTGGCCCCGGTCAACCGTGTGACGTCGGTCGCGAGAGGCGGGTCAATTTTCCGGCATACCGTGTCGTAGCCGGGCATACATACCACAAGTGGTCTTGGTTGAAGATCACGATGCGGTTACGGTCTTCGGAGCCACCGGATCGACGTCCGGCCCGACCGCCAGTCGGTGACCTCTCGTCGTGCCCGGACCTGCCGACGTCTGGAACACCTCGTGAACGCTTGGTCCGACGACTCCGTCACGCCGCCCGACGCAACCGCCCCCGAGTCGACCACCGGGGCGGCCGCTGCCGCGACGGCGCTGCGCCGTCGCCGCTGGCCCCTGATCACCATGGTGGTCGCGCTGAGCCTCGTGGTCGCCGGCGGCGTGAGCGTCGCCGTCGTCGAGCAGCTCCGCAAGGACGTCACCCTCGACGTCGACGGCGAGCTCGTCGCGGTCACCACCTATGCCGGGACCGTGGACGACGTCCTGGCCGAGGAGGGCGTCCGCGTGGGCGCCAACGACGAGGTCACGCCCGCCGCCGGTGACGAGCTCCGCGACGGGGCCGTCGTCGAGGTGCGCTACGGCCGCGAGCTGACCGTCGAGGCCGACGGCGAGGAGCAGGACGTCTGGGTCGCCGCGCTCGACGCCGACGAGGCGCTGGCGGAGCTCGCCACGCGTGACGAGCAGGTCCGCCTCCTGCCCTCCCGGTCCGCCGACCGCGCCACGCTGCCCATCCGGCTCGACGCCGAGCAGCCCGTCGCGCTCGTCGTGGGCGGCGAGGAGACCGTGGTCGACGACGGCGCCACGACGCTCTCGGAGCTGTTCGAGGCGGAGTCGGTCGAGATCGACGCCGACGACCGCGTCCACGTGGACCGCATCGAGGCCGCCGAGGCCGGTGACCCGACGGTGCGCGTCGTCGTGCAGGTGGTCGACGTCAAGAAGGTCACCCAGACCAAGAAGATCGCCCACGACACGGTCACCAGGACGGACCCCGACCGCTACCGCGACCAGGGCTCGACCGTCTCCCGGGAGGGCAAGGACGGCGAGCGGACCATCGTCAAGCGCGTGACGCGCGTCGACGGTGAGGTCGAGTCGCGGGAGAAGGTGTCCAACAAGGTCACCACGAAGCCGGTCGACGAGATCGTCGTCACCGGCACCAAGGAGCGGCCGGAGCCGGAGCCCGAGCCGCAGCCCGCGGACTCCGGGTCCAGCAGCTCGTCGTCCAGCAGCTCGTCGTCCGGCAGCTCGTCGTCCGGCTCCAGCGGGTCGACCAGCTCGTCCGGCGGCAGCGCCCCGGCCGGCGTCTGGGCGCAGCTCGCCCAGTGCGAGTCCGGCGGCAACCCGTCGACCAACACCGGCAACGGCTACTACGGGCTGTACCAGTTCTCGCTGCCGACCTGGCAGGCCGTGGGCGGCTCCGGGCTCCCCTCGGACGCCTCGGCCGCCGAGCAGACGAAGCGGGCGCAGATCCTCCAGCAGCGCTCCGGGTGGGGCCAGTGGCCCCACTGCGCCAGCAAGCTCGGGCTGCTCTGACCCACGGAAGGCCGCCGGGGAGCGTTCCCGGCGGCCTTCGGTGTGCCCCGCCCGTGAAGCCCTGTGAAGGGCTGTGAAGACGTGGTGCCGGTGCCGTCAGGTGTGACCCACGCCCTCTTGCCCCCGATCACGAATCCGTTACGGTCGGCTGTCGTTCGCGCACCGCGAGGCGTTCCTGCCCGGCAGACGCCGCCTTCCCGAGAGCCGACCCCCCACACCACCCCAGGAGATCCATGACCTCCGCACCGGAGAACACCGAGCCTCGGCCCACCACCGCCGAGACCCGCGCCGTCCGCACGCACCGCTCCCGGCGCCGTCGGGCGCTGATCGCCGGCGCCACCGCCGGCACCCTCGTCCTCGGCGTCGGCTCGGCCGTCGCCGTGTCGCAGGCCCACAAGACCGTCACCCTCGACGTCGACGGCGAGACCCGCACCGTCGGGACCTTCGCCGGTGACGTCGACGGGCTGCTGGCCGCCGAGGGCGTCACCGTCGGCGACCGTGACCTCGTGGCCCCGGCGGCCGACAGCCCGCTGTCCAGCGACGCCGAGGTGGTCGTGCGGACCGGCAAGGAGGTCGACGTCGCGATCGACGGCCGGGAGAGCACCGCCTGGGTCACCGCGGCGGACGCCCACGAGGCGCTCAACCTGCTGGCCCAGCGCGGTGAGGACGTCGCGCTCGTCGCGTCCCGCTCCGAGGACCGCGCCGACCTCCCCCTGCAGGTGCACGACGGCGACCAGGTCGCCGTGGTGCACGACGAGACCGTGGACGTCGCCGACGGCTCCGACGAGCTCGACGCCGTCCTCGCCGACGTCGAGGTCGAGGTCGACGAGGACGACATGGTCACGCTGTCCACCGCCGCCGACGCGGGGGTCCGGGCCGACGACCTGCCCGAGGGCACGGACGTGCCGCAGGTCGCCGTCGTCGTGCAGCGCGTCGAGGTCGAGCAGGTCACGAAGGTCAAGGAGATCGACTTCGAGACGAAGACGAAGAAGAGCTCCCAGCGCTTCGAGGACCTCGACCCGAAGGTCCGCACGAAGGGCGAGCCCGGCTCGCGCACCGTCGTCCGGGAGATCACCACGATCGACGGCAAGACGGTCTCGGACGAGAAGGTCACCTCCCTGGTGACCGCCGAGCCGGTGACCGAGGTGCTCGTGCAGGGCACCAAGGAGCGGCCCGAGCCCGATCCGGAGCCGGCGACCTCGTCCGGGTCGTCGTCCGGTTCCTCGTCCGGCGTCGCCGCCTCGACCGGCGGCTACTCGGGCTCCAACCGCGAGATCGGCCAGCAGATGGCCGCGGCCCGCGGCTGGACCGGTGGCGAGTGGACGTGCCTGGAGAGCCTGTGGACCAAGGAGTCCGGCTGGTCGCACACGGCCGCCAACCCCTCCTCGGGGGCCTACGGCATCCCGCAGTCGCTGCCCGGCAGCAAGATGGCCACCGCCGGTGCCGACTGGCAGACCAACCCGGCCACCCAGATCTCGTGGGGCCTGGACTACATCGCCGGCCGCTACGGCTCCCCGTGCGGTGCCTGGGGCCACTCGCAGGCCAACAACTGGTACTGAGCCGCCCCGACGGGCGATACTCAGCCCCATGACTGACACCCCTGGCGCCCTGCTCGGCCCTGCGGAGATCCGCGAGCTGGCAGGGCGCCTCGGCGTCCGGCCCACCAAGACGCTCGGGCAGAACTTCGTGCACGACGGCGGCACCGTCCGCAAGATCGTCCGTGCGGCCGGGGTGCAGCCCGGCGACCGGGTCGTGGAGATCGGTCCCGGCCTGGGGTCGCTGACCCTCGGGCTGCTCGAGGCCGGCGCGTCGGTGGTCGCCGTCGAGATCGACCCGGTCCTGGCCGGTCAGGTCGCCCAGACCGTGCAGCGTCACCTGCCCGGCGCCGACCTCGAGGTGGTGACCGCCGACGCGCTGGACGTCACCGCGCTGCCCGGTGAACCGCCGTCGGCCCTCGTGGCGAACCTGCCGTACAACGTGGCCGTCCCCGTGCTGCTGACGTTCCTCCAACGGTTCGACTCGCTGCGCTCGGTGCTCGTCATGGTGCAGGCCGAGGTGGCCGACCGCCTGGCGGCGCCCCCCGGGTCCAGGACGTACGGCGTACCGTCGGCGAAGGCCGCCTGGTACGGGTCCGCACGCCGGTCGCTGACCATCGGGCGCAACGTGTTCTGGCCCGTGCCCAACGTGGACTCGGCGCTGGTCGCGTTCGAGCGGCACGACCCGCCGTCGACCACCGCGACGCGCGAGCAGGTGTTCCGCGTGGTCGACGCCGCGTTCGCCCAGCGCCGCAAGACCCTGCGGGCCGCGCTCTCCGGGCTGTTCGGTTCCGGGCCCGCCGCCGAGGAGGCGCTGCGGGCCGCCGGCGTCGACCCGACGCTGCGCGGGGAGCGGCTGGCGATCGGCGACTTCGCCCGCATCGCCGAGCGCCTGGACGCCGGTGCTGGCACGGTGGACGCGTGAGCCACCTCGCTGCCGCCCCCGCGCCCTCCGTCCGTGTGCGTGCCCCGGGGAAGATCAACCTGACGCTGCGCGTCGGGCCGGTCGCCGACGACGGCTACCACCCGCTCGTGACCGTCTTCCAGGCGGTCGCGCTGCACGAGGAGATCACCGCCACCGAGGTCCCGGAGGGTGCGGGCATCTCGCTCACGGTCGAGGGCCCGCAGGCCGACCGCGTCCCGCTGGACTCCAGCAACCTCGCCTGGCAGGCGGTCGAGGCGATCGCCCGGCACGTCGGGCTCGACCCCAGCGTCGCGCTGCACATCGCCAAGGGCGTGCCGGTGGCCGGCGGGATGGCCGGCGGCTCCGCGGACGCGGCGGCGACGCTGCTGGCCTGCGACGCGCTGTGGGGCACCGCCCTGCCGCGCGAGGAGCTCGCCGGGCTGGCCGCGACCCTCGGCTCCGACGTGCCGTTCGCGCTGCTCGGGCACACCGCCGTCGGGACGGGCCGGGGCCACCTGCTCACGCCGGCGATGACCCGCGGGGAGTTCCACTGGGCGTTCGCCACGCGCGACGACGGCCTCTCCACCCCGGCGGTGTACCGGCGGTTCGACGAGCTCACCGGTCCCACCGCGCCCTCCGTCGACGACGCCGACGACAACGGGCTGATGCAGGCGCTGCGCGCCGGCGACCCGACGGCGCTCGGCGAGGCCTTGCAGAACGACCTCGAGGCCGCGGCGCTCGACCTGCGTCCCGAGCTCGCCCGCACCCTGCAGATCGCGCGCGACGGCGGCGCGCTCGGGGTGATGGTCTCCGGCTCCGGGCCGACGGTCGCGGCGCTCGCCCGCTCACGCCAGCACGCGCTGGCGCTGGCCGCGACGTGGACCGCCGAGGACGCCGCCGACGCGGTGTGGTGCACGACGGCGCCCGCGCCCGGCGCGCGGGTCCTCTGACCCCGCCGAGGTAGTGCCGACTTGGCCGAGGTAGTGCCGACTTGGCCGAGGTAGTGCCGGCTCAGGCCTGGCCGAGGTGCTTGCGCAGGAACGCCAGCGTCGGAGCGAACCGGTAGTGCTGACCACCCTCGTGGCGGTTGTACGGGTACACGTCGATGCTCTTGTCCGATCCGCCCCAGGCGTTGTACGACGCGTACACCGTGGACGGCGGGCAGATGTCGTCCCGGAGCGCCACCGAGTACAGTCCGGCGGCCCGGGCGCGGCGGGCGAACGACACCCCGTCCAGGTAGGACAGGGTGCGCCAGACGGCGTCCTCGTGCTCCCGGTGGACGGACAGGTACTGCGTGATCTCGGCGTACGGATGGGCGTCGGTGATCTGTACAGCGCGCCGGAAGTGGCTGAGGAACGGCACGTTCGTGGCCGCGGCGACGACGTCGGGCAGCAGGCCGGCGACGGCGGTCGCGATCCCGCCGCCCTGGCTCGTGCCGGCGACCGCGACGCGCGCCGGGTCGATCCCGTCGAGGTGCCGGACGGCGTCGACGGCGCGCACGCCATCGGTGAAGACCCGGCGGTAGTAGTGCTCGGCGGGGTCCAGGATGCCGCGCGTCAGGTAGCCGGGCGAGGCCGGGGCGTGGCCCACGGGGTCGGGGGTGTCCCCGCCGGAACCCCAGCCGGAGCCCTGGCCCCGCGTGTCCATGATCAGGTGCGCGTACCCGGCGGCGGCCAGCCCGAGCTGCTCGTGCGGCAGACCCCGGCCTCCGCCGTACCCGACGAACTCCACGACCGCCGGCAGCGGCCCGTCGGCACGGGCCGGGCGGACCAGCCACGCCTTGACCGGGTGCCCGCCGAACCCGGGGAACGTGACGTCGTCGACCGTGACCTCCGTGAGCCCGGAGTCGACCCGCTCGACGCGCACGCCGTCCCCATGCCCGCGGGCCTCGGCGACGGTGCCGGCCCAGAACTCGTCGAAGTCGGCGGGCTCGTCGAGCGTGGGCTCGTACTGCTCGAGCTCGGCCAGGGGGAGGTCGAACTGGGCCATGCGGGTTCTCCTTCGGACGGGTGCGGACGGCGGCGTCGGGACGAGGTTAGCCCGCTCACAGGGCGCCGGGCGGTCCGCGTCCGGCCACTACGCTGTTGCGGTGGCTCATCTCCTCGGTGCGGACGGCATCTCCCTGACCATCGGCACCCGCACCCTGCTCGACGGCGTCTCGCTCGGGCTGGACGACGGCGACCGCATCGGCGTCGTCGGCCCCAACGGCGCCGGCAAGTCCACGCTCCTGCGCCTCCTCGCCGGGACCGCGACGCCCGACGGCGGACGGGTCACCCGCGTGGGGGGCTCCCGGCTCGGCATGCTGGACCAGCGCGACGACGCGCGGCCCGGGGCCACGGTGCTGGACCTGGTGCACGGCGACGACGCCACCCACGAGTGGGCGTCCGACGCCCGCATCCGCGCCGTGCACGCCGGCCTGCTGGCCGACCTGGACCTCGACCAGCCGGTGTCGACCCTCTCCGGCGGGCAACGCCGTCGGGCGGCGCTGGCGGCGCTGCTGGTGACTGACCCGGACGTGATGCTGCTCGACGAGCCCACCAACCACCTCGACGTCGAGGGCGTGGCCTGGTTGGCCGAGCACCTGCGCGACCGGTACGGGACGGCCGGGCGCTCCGGTGGTCAAGGAGCCCTCGTGGTCGTCACCCACGACCGCTGGTTCCTGGACGCCGTCTGCTCGCGGATGTGGGAGGTGCGCGGCGACGGGACCGGCGCCGTCGACGGCTACGAGGGCGGGTACGCCGCCTACATCCTGGCTCGCGCGGAGCGGTCCCGGCAGGCGGCGGCCGCCGCGGAGAAGCGCAACAACCTGCTGCGCAAGGAGCTCGCGTGGCTCAAGCGCGGCGCGCCCGCCCGGACCTCCAAGCCCAAGTTCCGGCTCGACGCGGCCGCCGCGCTCATCGACGACGAGCCGCCGCCGCGCGACACGCTCGAGCTCACCCAGATGGCGACCAAGCGGCTCGGCAAGGACGTGCTCGACCTCGAGGACGTCACCGTCACGGTCCCGCAGCCCGACGGCGGCCGGCGCACGCTGCTCGACGACGTCACGTGGCGGCTCGGCCCCGGCGACCGCTACGGGCTGGTCGGCGTCAACGGCGCCGGCAAGACGACGGTGCTCGCCCTGCTGGCAGGCCGGCGGGAGGCCGACGGCGGACGCGTGCGCCGCGGCAAGACGGTCGAGGTCGCCGAGCTCACCCAGGAGGTGACGGAGCTCGACGAGGTCGGCCACCTCACCGCCGTGCAGGTGGTCGACGCCGAGAAGCGCACCGTCGTCGTCGACGGCAAGGAGATGACGGCCGGGCAGCTCACCGAGCGGCTCGGGTTCACCCGCGAGCGGGCGCACACGCCGGTGCGCGACCTGTCCGGCGGGGAACGCCGTCGGCTGCAGCTCCTGCGGCTGCTGGTCTCCGAACCCAACGTGCTGCTGCTGGACGAGCCCACCAACGACCTGGACACGGACACCCTCGCCGCGGTGGAGGACCTGCTCGACGGCTGGCCGGGCACGCTCATCGTGGTCTCGCACGACCGGTACCTGCTGGAGCGGGTGTGCGACCGGCAGTGGGCCCTGCTGGGCGACGGGACGCTGCGGGACCTGCCCGGGGGAGTGGAGCAGTACCTGGAGCTGCGCCGTGCTGCGGCGGCGGCGCCGTCGGCGTCCGGCCTGCCCCGTGGTGGCGAGGCCGTCCGGTCGTCGGGGGCGAGCGGGACGGCCGAGCCCAAGGCGTCGCCCGCTGAGCAGAGGGCAGCGAAGAAGACCGTGCAGCGGCTGGAGAAGCGCCTGACCCGGCTGGCGGAGGAGGAGGCGCGGCTGCACGAGACGATGGCTGCCGACCCGACCGACTTCGAGGCCACGGCGAAGCTCGACGCCCGGCTGCGGGAGCTGCTGGCCGAGAAGGACGAGGTCGAGATGGAGTGGCTGGAGGCCGCCGAGCTCGCCGAGTAGCCCCGGTCGTTGTGGGTGCACGACACGCCGTTGAGCCGATCAATCCGGCGGCGTGTCGCGCACCCACAGCGAGGAGGGGGGTGGGGGTGGCGGCGTGCGCGGCCGCGCCGACGCGACCCAGAGCGTCACCGCCATGATCGCCAGCAACACCGCCACCACGAGCAGCGGCGCCGTCCAGCCACCGGTCGCCTCGTGCACCGCGCCGAGCACGGTCGGGGCCGTCGCCGCGCACGCGTAGCCGGCGGTCTGCACGACGGCGGAGGCTCGCCGGGCGGTCGCCACGGACGGCGAGCGCTGGGCGATCAGCGTGAAGATCACCGTGAAGTTGCCGCCCTGCGCGGCGCCTGCGAGGCACACCCAGAGCCACCAGGCGCCCGGTGCGACCAGGAGCCCGACGGGCAGCGAGAGCCACATGACCGAGAGCCCGGTGGCCACCGTCCGCGCGGAAAGCCTCCCGGCCATGCCGATCGGCACGAGGAACGCTCCCGCCACGGCCGCGAGCTGGAAGGGCGCCGCGGCCCCGCCGGCAGCCGCGGCGTCGATCCCGAGCCGGTCGGCGAGGATCGCCGGCAGCCACGCCGTCATCGCGTAGTACCCGGACGCCTGCCCGGCGAACGCGAACGCCAGCAGCACCACGAGCCGCCGTTGTGCACCGAGCGCACCGGCCGTCGGCGCAGCGGTGGCCGACGGCGGTGCCCCGGCGTGGCGGGCGGCGAGCGCCCGACCCGTGGGGACCCACACGGCCAGTGCTGCCACGGCGAGGAGCCCCCACCCGGCCAGCGCCCACTGCCACCCGAAGGCGACCGCCAGGGGGACGGTGAGCAGGGTGGTGAAGGTCGAGCCGACGTTCATCGTGGCGGTGTAGGCGCCGGTGACGGCGGCTGCGCGCCGCTGGAAGTCGCGGGCGATGACCACCGGTACGGCGACGTTCCCGAGCGTGATGCCGAGTCCGAGCACGGCGGTTCCGGCGAGCGCGGTGGGGACGGATCCGGTGGACCGCAGCAGCGTCCCGCCCAGCACGCCGAGCAGGGCGAGCAGGATGGTCCGCTCGGGACCGAGCCGACCGACCAGTACCGCCGCCGTCGGGGTGAACAGGGCGAAGCAGAGCACCGGGACGGACGTCAGGAGCCCGGCGCCGGCGGAGGACAGGCCGAGCCCGGCGGCCACCTGGTCGACCACGGGAGGCAGGGACGTGATCGGGGCGCGCAGGTTGAGCGCCACGAGGAGGAGCGCGCCGAGCGCGCCCCAGCCGGCGCTGGTGGTGAGGACGTTGCCGGGGCGGGTGCCGCCGTCGGAGGCGCTACGCATCGAACTGCGCACCGAGGGTGCGCAGCAGGTCGGCGAGGCGGGGTCGCTCCGTGGCGGGCAGGGCGTCCAGCACGCGGGTCTCGACGTCGAGCAGGTCGCTCATCGCGGCGTCGACGCGGCTGCGACCGGAGGCGGTGAGCTGGACGAGCACGCCGCGGCGGTCGTCGGGCGAGCGGTGCCGCTCGACGAGCCCGCGGCGCTCGAGGCGGTCGATCCGGTTGGTCATGGTGCCGCTGGTCACGAGGGTCTGCGCGACCAGGGTGCCCGGGGAGAGGCGATAGGGGTCGCCGGCGCGACGCAACGCGGACAGCACGTCGAACTCCCAGGTGTCGAGCTCGTGCCGGGCGAACGCGCCGCGCCGCGCGCGGTCGAGGTGGCGGGCCAGCCGGCTGATCCGGGAGAAGACGCTGAGCGGCTCGACGTCCAGGTCGGGTCGCTCGCGCTGCCAGGCCGCGACGATGCGGTCGACCTCGTCCCCGGTGCGCGTGCTGTCCATGCGACGAGACTATCGCGGGTCTCTCGACATCAAGACTCTTGACGCGCACCCCCGACCGCTGTGGGTGCACGACGCGCCGTCTCGCAGTGCTGGCCAGCGGCGTGTCGGGCACCCACAGCGGGGAGGGGGGGCGGGTGTCAGCGGGCGCGGAGGGCGGCACGGACGCGCGCGACGACGGGTCGCAGGTCGCGCAGGTCGTCGCCGACGACGACGATCACGACCCAGCCGAGCTCCTCGAGACGCCGCCGGGCGCGGACGTCCTCGCGCCACTGTGCGCGGTCGGTGCGGTGCTGGTCACCGTCGTACTCGATGGCGACGCGCTCGGCGGGGTAGACCAGGTCGACGCGCTTGACGTACCGGCCGTCGAGGTCCGTGACGACCTCGTTCACCTGCGGGCACGGCAGCCCGCCGGCGACCAGGCCCAACCGTGTCACGGTCTCCGGGCCGGAATCGGTACCCGCCCGCAGGCGGGGGATCTGCTCGCGTACCTGGGCGATGCCCTTGACCTTGCGCGTGCGCTCGGCCAGGTCGGCCAGCCTCGCGACGGTGGTGAGCGGGCGCTGGCGGCGCATCATCGCGTCGCCGAGGACGACGACGTCGTCGGGGCGGCGCAGCCCGACACCGACGTGCACGAACGTCTGCGCCGCCGTCGTGACGAGCAGGCCGTCGTGCTCGACGACCTCCAGGAACGACTGCCGGGAGCGGTGCGCGACCACGCCGTCGTACCGCGGGCGTTCCTGCTGCCGGGCGGTGACCACGTGGAGGGTGTCGTCGTGCTCCAGCGTCCAGGGGCGTTCGACGCCGAGCAGGTCGAGCGCCGTCGTGTGCGAGAAGGCGACGTCGGGACCGAGGCGTTCGGCGAGCGCGCGGCAGGTGTCGGCCAGGCTCTCCGGCGCCACCGCGGAGCGGACCCCGCGGAACGGGGTCGCCAGCTCGGACGAGCGGAGGCGGTGGCGCGGGACGCCGCGACGGACGGCGTCGGACACCCGGAACGGCCGGTCGAGAGGGATGCGCGGGTCGAGCGGTGGGGGAGGCATGGGCACACGGTGCCCGTGCGCCCGGCGCCGCGGGAGGCCGATCCCGCATCTGTGGACAACCCCGTGACCCCCGGCGTTG
>NZ_JALKAT010000027.1:0-51086 GCF_023015685.1 Isoptericola sp. S6320L | reverse complement strand
GTCGTGCACCCACAGCGCTGGGGGGAGGGCTGGGCCGCTAGCCGGCGAGGCGCTCGCGCAGCGCCCGGGCGGCCCGCTCCGGGTCCGGCGCCTCGGTGATCGCCCGGACGACGACGACGCGGCGCGCCCCGGCGTCGAGCACCGCGTCCAGCCGGGCCCCGTCGACGCCCCCGATCGCGAACCACGGGGTGGCCGGCTCCGACGCGGCGACCTGGCGCAGCAGGTCGAGCCCGACGGCGGTGCGCCCCGGCTTGGTGGGGGTGGCCCACAGCGGGCCCACGCAGAAGTAGTCGACGCCCGGGTCGGCGTCGGCGGCCGCGGCCTGCTCCGCGGAGTGCGTGGAGCGCCCGAGCACGGGGCCCGCCCCGAGCAGGCGCCGCACCCCGCCGGTCGGCAGGTCGCCCTGACCCATGTGGACCACCGGCGCCCCGGTCAGCGAGGCGACGTCCGCCCGGTCGTTGACGGCCCACAGGGCTCCGTGGCTCCCCGCGACGCGCGCCACCAGGTCCTGCAGCTCCAGCTCGCGCGCGACGTCCAGCGTCTTGTCCCGCAGCTGGACCACGTCGACGCCGCCGCGCAGGGCCGCGTGCAGGAAGTCCTCGAGGTCGGCGGGCGACGAGCGGGCGTCGGTGCACAGGTACAGGCGGGCGTCGGCGAGGCGGGCGCGGGGGTCGGCGGGCGCCGTGGCAGGTGTGGGCACGGCGGCCAGCGTAGCCACGCGGCAGTAGGGTGGGGCGCAGCACGGGAGCCCTGAGCCAGGGCTGAGAGGGCGAGGTCCGCCGACCGTCGAACCTGATCTGGGTCATGCCAGCGAAGGGAGCACGCATGAGGACGTCGGGCACGTCGCCGGACGTGGTGGTCGTGGGCGCCGGCATCGTCGGCGCGGCCGTGGCCTGGCGCGCCGTCGGGGCCGGCCTGACCGTCACGCTGCTCGACCCGCGCCCCGGTGACGGGGCCACGCACGCCGCCGCCGGGATGCTGGCGCCGGTGAGCGAGTCCTGGTTCGGCGAGTCCGCGCTCGCCCGCCTCGGCATGGCCGGGCTCGCCGCGTGGCCGCGGTTCGCGGCGGACCTCCGGCGCGCGACCGGCCTCGACACCGGCCTGCGCGAGGCGGGCACGCTGGTGGCCGCCTACGACGCCGACGACGTCGCGCAACTGCGGCGCTGGTTGGCGCTGCACGCCGAGCTCGGCCTGGAACCCACGGAGCTGACCGGCACCTCGGCGCGCCGCCGCGAACCCCTGCTCGGGCACCGGGTCGCCGGTGCCGCCTGGGTCCCGGGCGACCACGTCGCCGACCCCCGGGCGACGCATGCCGCGCTGGACGTCGCCCTGCACGCGCAGCCCGGGGCCGCCGTCGTGCGCCACGCCGCCCTCCGCCTCGAGCGCGACCGGGGCGCCGTCGTCGGTGTCCACGACGACGCGGGGACGCTGCACCGCGCCGGTGCCGTCGTGCTGGCCGCCGGGTGGCGGTCCGCCGGCCTCGCCGACGTCCCCGTCCGTCCGGTGCGGGGGCAGACCCTGCGGCTCGACGCACCGCCCGGGACGGCTCCCCAGCACGTGGTGCGCGGCCGGGTCCAGGGTCGCCCGGTCTACGTGGTGCCGCGCCAGCCGGGCACCGGGTCCGGGCCGGGGACGACGCCGGAGCACCGGGAGGTCGTGATCGGTGCCACGAGCGAGGAGGGCCCGGACGACCGCCGTCCGTCGGCCGGGGGAGTGTTCGCGCTCCTGCGTGACGCCCGCGCCCTCGTACCCGCCCTCGACGAGGCCGCGTTCGTCGAGGCGACGCTGCGGGCGCGGCCCGCGACTCCCGACAACCTCCCGCTCGTCGGGCCGTCGGCCACGCCGGGCCTGCACCTGGCGACTGGCCACCACCGCGGCGGCGTGCTCCTCGCGCCGCTGACGGCGGACGCCGTCGTCGCGGGGCTCACCGGTGCCGCCCTGCCGGCGGCGCTCGCCGACGCCGCCCCTGACCGATTCGCCCCCGTCCTCGAAGGAGCCTGAGACATGGCCGAGACCCTGCCCGCCCCGCACGCCCTCGTGAACGGCGAGCCGTTCCCGCTCGACGCGCCGGTGCCCCTGACCGACCTCGTCGCCCGGCTGGTGCCGGGCTGCGTCGTCGACGGCGTGCCGCAGGGCGTCGCCGTCGCGCTCGACGACGCCGTGGTGCCGCGCGGTGCGTGGGGGGCCACCACCGTGGGCCCGGGCGCCCGCGTGGAGGTCGTCACCGCGGTGCAGGGCGGGTGAGGGGGATGCTGACGATCGCCGGCGTGGAGCTCGGCTCGCGCCTCGTGATGGGCACCGGCGGCGCGCCCAGCCTGCTCGCGCTGGAGGACGCGCTGGTGGCGTCCGGCACCGAGCTCACCACCGTCGCGATGCGGCGGGTGGCGCGGCCGGGGCCGGGCGCGGCGGCCGGGGACACCTCGATGTGGGGGCTGCTGGAGCGGCTGGGGATCCGCGCGCTGCCCAACACCGCGGGCTGCTTCTCGGTCCGCGAGGCGGTGCTCACCGCGCAGCTCGCCCGCGAGGCCTGCGGCACCGACTGGGTCAAGCTCGAGGTGATCGCCGACGACGTCACGCTCCTGCCGGAGCCGCTCGGCCTCGTGGAGGCCGCCGAGGAGCTGGTGCGCGACGGCTTCACGGTGCTGCCCTACTGCGGGGACGACCCGATCGTCGCCCGGCGCCTGGAGGACGTCGGTTGTGCCGCCGTCATGCCACTGGGAGCGCCGATCGGGTCGGGGCTCGGCATCCTGAACCCGCGCAACATCGAGGCGATCGCGGCGGCGGCGTCCGTCCCGGTCATCCTCGACGCGGGGATCGGGACGGCCTCGGACGCCGCGCTCGCGATGGAGCTCGGCTGCGACGGGGTGCTGCTGGCCACCGCGGTCACGCGGGCGGCGGACCCGGAGCGGATGGCCCGGGCCATGCGGCTGGCCGTGGAGGCCGGGCACGCGGCGGCCGGGGCGGGCCGGATCCCGCGGCGGGAGCGTGCGCTGGCCTCGTCGTCGCCGGAGGGCCGGCTCGACCTGGCCCTCTGACGTCGCCCTGTTCGGCAGTTCCTGCCCTGTTCGGCACCTTGAACTGCCGAACAAGGCTGGAACTGCCGAACGAAGCCCCGGTCAGTACGCCGGCACGGACGGGTCGACGTCGCGCGACCACGCGAGGATGCCGCCCGCGATGACGCGGGCGGGCAGCCCCTCCTCCCGGAGCACGGCGGCCGCCTGCGCGGCGCGACCGCCCATCTTGCACAGGACGTGCACCGGGCGGCCCTGGGCACGCTCGGCCACCCGTAGGACGGCGCCGTCCCGGTCCGGGCCGAGGAGCTCGCCCAGCCCCACGAGGTCCGCGCCGGCGACGGCGGCGAGCTCCACCTCCCACGGTTCGCGCACGTCGAGGACGTACGGCTCGACGCCGTCACCCTCGGCAGCCGCCGCGCGCAGGGCGGCCACCGCCGCGGGGCTGACAGCTCCGTCCTCGACGGCGGCGGGCCCGACCGGACCGAGCCCGCAGAACGTGGCGTACGCGGCGTCGTCGGGCAGGGCGGTCACCGGTTCCCGCGACGGGTCGGGCCGGACGTCGAGGTGGCGCCACGTGACGTCGAGCGCGTCGTAGACGGCGAGCCGCCCGAGCAGGGTCCGGCCGGCACCCGTGATCAGCTTGATCGCCTCGGTCGCCATGACCGACCCGACGGTGCCGCACAGCGCACCGAGCACCCCACCGGTGGCGCAGTCGGGAGCCAGCGCGGCCGGCGGCGGCTCGGGGAACACGTCGCGGTACGTCACGCCCTGCGGTTCGCCGTCTGCCCCGGCCGGAGGCGCCGCCCAGAACGTCGCCACCTGCCCCTGGTACCGGTAGAGCCCTCCCCACACCACAGGGACGCCGGCGATCTCCGCCGCGTCGGAGACCAGGTACCGCGTCGCGAAGTTGTCCGCCCCGTCCAGCACGAGGTCGTAGCCGCGCAGCACCTCGAGCGCGTTGGCCGCGGTCAGACGCTCGCGGTGCTCGACGACGGTCACCGCCGGGGCGACGTCGGCCACGGCGTCGCGCGCGGAGGCCGTCTTGGCGCGCCCGACGTCGGCCGTGCCGTGCAGCACCTGGCGCTGCAGGTTCGAGGCGTCCACGACGTCGTCGTCCACGACGCCCAGCGTGCCGACGCCCGCCGCGGCGAGGTAGAGCAGCGCCGGGCTGCCGAGCCCGCCGGCGCCGACCACCAGCACCCGCGCCGCCGCGAGGCGCCGCTGGCCCTCGACGCCGATGCCGGGCAGGGACAGGTGCCGGGCGAACCGGCCGACCTGCTCGACGGTCAGCTCGGGACCCGGCGCGACCAGCGGCGGGAGGGACGGGGCGGTCGGGAGGGCGCTGCGCACACGCCGAGCCTACGAGGTGCCGCCGCCCTCGTGCTGCCAGCTGTGCCACAGCCGGGCGTAGTCGCCGCCCGCGGCCACCAGCTCCTCGTGCGGGCCGATCTCCGCGATCCGGCCGGCGTCGACGACGGCGACCCGGTCGGCGTCGTGCGCGGTGTGCAGCCGGTGCGCGATCGCGACGACGGTCCGGCCGGTGAGCACGGCGTTGAGCGAGCGCTCGAGGTGCCGGGCCGCGCGGGGGTCGAGCAACGAGGTGGCCTCGTCGAGCACCAGCGTGTGCGGGTCGAGCAGCACGAGCCGGGCCAGCGCGACCTGCTGCGCCTGCGCCGCGCTCAGCGGGTGCCCGCCGGACCCGACCTCGGTGGCGAGCCCCGCCGGCAGGTCGTCCGCCCAGGCGCGCGCGTCGACCGCCTCGAGGGCTTGCCGCAGCGCGTCGTCGGAGGCGGCCGGGTCCGCCAGCCGCAGGTTCTCCGCGAGCGTGCCCACGAACACGTGGTGCTCCTGGGTGACCAGGGCGACGTGGCCGCGCAGGTCCTCCAGCGGCAGGTCGACCAGAGGGACGTCCCCGACCGTGACGGAGCCGCCGGTGGGCGGGTGGATGCCGGCGAGCATCCGGCCGAGCGTCGACTTGCCCGCGCCGGACGGGCCGACGACGGCGAGCCGCTCGCCGGGCCGCAGGTCCACCGAGACCCCGTGGAGCACGTCGTGCCCCTCCCGGTAGGCGTACCGCACCTCGCGGGCGTGCACCTCCTCGGAGGCCGGGACGGCACCCGAGGTCACGCGGTCCGGCCCGACCAGGCCGACACCGACGACGCGGGCGAGCGCGACGGCGGCGACCTGGAGCTCGTCGAGCCAGAAGACGAGGTCGAAGACGGGTCCGCCCATCTGGTGCGCGTACAGCGCGATGGTCGCGACGGTGCCGACGCTCGCGAGGTCCTGCGAGGCGAGCCAGGCGCCCCAGAGCACGACGGCGATCGGTGCGATCGCCACGGCGGTGTCCAGCGACGGGATGAGGCGCAGCCGCAGCCCGAGCGTGTAGCTCTCGGCGGCGAACGCCTCGGACAGGTCACGGCGCAGCCGCCGGCGCACCCGTGACCCGAGCCAGAGCAGGTCCGTGGTGCGCGCACCCTCCACGGCCTCGGTGATGGTGCCGTTGAGCGTGGCGTAGGCGGCGGACTCGCGCAGGTAGCCGGGAGTGGCCCGCCGCAGGTACCACCGGGTGGCCGCCCAGATGATCGGCACGCCGACGAGCAGCCCGAGCGCCACCAGCGGGTCGGTCAGGAACGACGCGACGAGGGTGAGCCCGATGGTGACGACGCACACCAGCACCCGGGGCACGCCGAAACGCACCGCGTGCTGCAGCTTGTTGACGTCGTTGGTGGTGCGGGCCACGAGGTCGCCCGTGCCGGCCTTCTCCACCGTGGACAGCGGCAGGCGGGTGACGGTGTCCATGAACTCCTCGCGGAGCTCGGCGAACACCCGCTCGCCGAAGACCATGGACAGGCGCTGCGCGAACCGGGTCACCACGGCCTGGACGACCACGGCGGCGACCAGGACCAGGGCGAGCGTGTCGACCCGCTCCGTCGTGGTGCCGCCCGCGACCTCGTCGATGAACCGGCCGAGCAGGAACGGCCCGGCGAGACCGGCGACCGCCGCGACGGTGTGCAGGACGGCGACGCCGCCGAGCTCCCCGCGGTGGCGACGGAAGAGCCGCCCGACGGTGCGCCGGACCTCGCTGCTGTCGGCGATGGGCAGGCGGCGCGGGTCGGCCGCGGACGGCGGTGCGGTGGTGGCGCTCATCGCGCGGCTCCTTCCAGGGTGGGGTCACGGTCGTCGCCGGCGGCAGCAGCGGCGTCAGGGTCGGGCTCCTCGGCCATGCTGCGGCCGACGACGGACCGGTAGGCGGCGCCGTCCGCGTCCGGGCGGGCGAGCAGCTCGCCGTGGTGGCCGGAGGTGACGACGGTCCCCGCGGCGGACAGCAGCACGACCTCGTCGACGTGGTCGAGCACGAGCGGGCTCGCCGTGACGACGAGGGTGGTGCGGCCGCGCCGCGCCGCCGCCACCCGCTCGGCGATCCGCGCCTCGGTGTGCGCGTCCACGGCGCTGGTGGGTTCGACGAGCACCAGGATCTCGGGATCGGTGAGCAGGGCGCGGGCCAGGGCGACCCGCTGGCGCTGGCCGCCCGACAGCGACCGGCCCTTCTCGGGCAGCTCGCCGGCCAGCTCGCCGGGCACGGAGTCGAGCACGTCGCGGGCGTCGGCGACCAGGACGGCCGCCATGAGCTCGGCCTCCGTCGCGCGCCCGCGCGCGTCGAGCTCCTCGCCCAGGATCCCGGAGAACAGGTGCGGCGTGGCCTCCGCGACGACGAGGCGCTGCCGCAGCGCCGCCTTGTCCAGCGCGGCGAGCCGCACCCCGCCGAGGGTCACGGGCGTGGCGGCCTCGGCGTCGTCGTCGACCCTCGCGAGCCGGGTCGCGAGCCGTGCCGAGACGTCGGGGTCGGCGCAGACCAGCCCGACGACGCGGCCGGGGCGCAGCACCAGTCCGCTGGTCTCGTCCACCAGCTCGCTGCCCGACGGCGGCGCCGGCGCCGGGGCGGCGGGCTGCGGCGTGGCCTCGGTCACCCGCAGGACGTCGAGGATCTTGCGGCCCGAGACCACCGCGTTGGTCGTCATCTGCAGCATCTGGGTGGCCATCTGCACCGGCCAGGCGAGGAACGCGGCGTAGCCGTAGAACGTGACGAGCTGACCGCTCGTGAGGTCACCGCGCACCACGGCGCGGGCCCCGAGCCACAGCACGAGCGCGACCAGCAGGCCGGGCAGCAGCACCTGCAGCCCGTCCAGCACGGACTGCACGGCGGCGACCCGCACGCCACGACGCCGGACCTCCTGCGACTGCCGGGCGTAGCGGCCGGCGAAGACCTCCTCGCCGCCGATGCCGCGCAGGATCCGGAGCCCGGAGACGGTGTCGGCACCGAGCGCCGTGAGGCGCCCGGTGGACTCGCGGTGCACGCGCTGGCGTGCCTGCAGCGGACGGACCAGGAGGGCGAGGACCGCCGCGACGACGGGGATGCCGAGCGCGAGGACGAGCCCGAGCCCGAGGTCCTGGGACAGCATGTAGGCCGCCACCACCAGGTAGGTGACGACGCCGCCCGTGAAGCGCCCCGCCATCGCGAACATGTCGCCCACACGCAGCGCGTCGTTGGCGACGGCGGCGACGACCTCGCCGGTGGGCAGGCGCCGGGTGATGGCGTGGCCGGCGCGGGAGGCCTTGTCCCCGACCAGGCCCGAGAACGAGAACGCGGCCCGCAGCCAGTTCTCCACGTCCGCGCTGTGGCTGAAGACGCCCGAGACGACGATGGCGGCGGCGGCGACGAGCATCCAGCCGCACCACATCAACAGCTCGGTCCCGAACCCGGAGGCGAGACCCGAGTCGACGGCCTCGCCGAGCAGCAGCGGCGCGCTGCCGGCGGCGAGCATCGAGACGGTGCCCACGGCCATCGACCGGAGCAGGACGTCGCGCTGCCGCCACGCCTGCCAGGTGAGCAGCCGTGACGCGGACGTCAGGGGAGGGGTGCCCGGGTCGGGCAGGGGGAGGGGTCGCACAGTTCTCGAGCGTAGGTCGCGCGACCGACATCGGGCACCGCATTTTCCCGCCTACCATCGGGGGGTGACTGCCGCCCCCGAGCCCGCCGCCCCGACACCGACCTCCGAGCAGGCCGCCACCGCGATCCGCAAGGCCCGCGGGTCCCTGGCGCGCTACCGCTGGCTGGCGCTGGTGACCGGCACGATGCTCCTGGTGCTCTGCGTCGAGCTGACCATCAAGTACGGCGTCGGCTCCTTCGTGGACGTCGACGGCGTCATGGCCTACCTCGAGTGGGTGCCGTTCGCGCACGGCTGGGTCTACGTCGTCTACCTCGTCACGGTGCTCGACCTGTGGGCCAAGATGCGCTGGGGGTACGGCCGCCTGGTCACGATGGTGATCGCCGGCGTCGTCCCGGTCATGTCGTTCGTCCTGGAGAAGAAGGTGCACGCCGAGGCCGAGACGAAGCTGGCGGCGCTCGCCGAGCGGTACGGCGTCCGCTGACCACCGGGCTGCCGTCTCACGCACCGGGCGACCGAGTCGGACGCGGACGGGCGTGGCACGATCCCGACCACCTGCCCGACCGACCCGAGGAGCCCCATGACCTCCCGTGCCCGCCTCGCCGTACCGCTGATCGCCGCCGTGGTCGCCCTCGCGGGGTGCACCGCGGACGACCCGACGTCCGCCGGCGCGACCGAGGGGTCGCAGGCGGCCGCCGACGGCGGCTCCGAGGCCGTGGTGACCGACCCCGGCACCGCGTCGGTCGCGGACCAGGTCATGGGCGAGCAGACCATCGCCACACCGCACGGCGGCGGGGACTCGTGGGGCGGTGAGGTCACGGTCACCCTGCGCTCCGTGGAGGTGGGCGGCGAGAACATGACCGTGCGCTGGGCGCTGCGGTGGGACGACGACGAGGCGCCCGCCGACGCCGGGGCCAGCTACTACGACATGGGCGTCGTCCCGTCGACGACCGTGACCGACCGCGACGCCCTCAAGGCCTACAAGCCGTACTGCACCGAAGGCGCCTGGCAGGCGGACACGACGAGCGCCACCGACGCGAGCCTGGAGCGGTTGAGGTGTTCCGAGTCGATGCTCGTGTCGCCGCTCGAGAACATCGGCTTCAAGTTCCCCAACCACGGCACGATCGAGGCCTGGGCGGTCCTGCCCGCCCCGGAGGGCGAGCCCGCGACGCTCGACGTCGCGCCGGCGGAAGGGCTCCCGCTGTTCACCGACGCCACGGTGACCTACCTCGACGGCTCCCAGGAGTGACGGTGCGACGTCCCCGGAGCGCGGCGGTCGTGGCCGTCGCCCTGGTCGTCGCCGGTCCCGCGGCGGCTGCGGCGGGTACGGGTACCGACCCGAGCTCGTCGCCGTCGTCCGGCGCGTCGACGCCGGACCCGGCGCTCGTCGAGGAGGCGGCCGAGCACCTCGCCGCGGACCGTGAGCGCATCGAGGGCACCGAGATCACGGACGCGATGCGTGCCGCCGCCGTCGTCGACCTCGCCGCCGACGACGCGACGCACCTCCTGCGCGCTGACGACTCGACGTTCCCGCTGAGCCCGGACGACGCGACCACCACGCTGGAATCGACCGTCGAGGAGGAGGGCGACACCGTCACCACCCTCACCTCCGACCTGCTGTTCGCGTTCGGCTCGGCCGAGCTGACCGGTCCCGCCCGGACGGCCGTCGCCGAGCTCGCGGCGCAGATCCCCGACGGTGCCGAGGTCGGCGTCGACGGGCACACCGACTCCATCGGCTCGGCGGCCGACAACGACGAGCTGTCCGAGCGGCGCGCGAAGGCGGTCGCCTCGGTGCTGCGCGACGAGCGGGACGACCTCTCGTTCACCGTGCGCGGCCACGGCGAGGACGACCCGGTCGCGGAGAACGAGGTCGACGGCGCCGACAACCCCGCGGGCCGGGCGCTGAACCGTCGCGTCGAGGTGACCTACCCGACGTCCTGACGCGCGGACGGGCGTCCGAGGCCCGGCGTCGGGCCACTATCCTGGTGCGGTGACGTCTCCCGCCGCCATCTCCGAGTCCACGCCCCGGCCCGTTCTCGTGGTCGACTTCGGCGCCCAGTACGCCCAGCTCATCGCGCGGCGCGTGCGCGAGGCGAAGGTCTACTCCGAGATCGTGCCGCACACGTTCACCACGGAGCAGATGCTCGCCAAGGACCCGGCCGCGATCATCCTGTCGGGCGGACCGTCGTCCGTCTACGCGACGGGAGCCCCGTTCGTGGACCCGGAGCTGTTCGAGGCGGGCGTGCCGGTGCTGGGCATCTGCTACGGCTTCCAGGCGATGGCGCAGGCGCTCGGCGGGAAGGTGGCGCAGACCGGTGCCCGGGAGTACGGCGGCACGGAGGTCGAGGTCTGCTCGGCCGGCGTGCTCCTGGCGGACACCCCGGAGCACCAGACCACCTGGATGAGCCACGGCGACTCCGTGCACGCGGCACCCGAGGGCTTCGAGGTGCTCGCGACGTCGTCCGGCTCGCCCGTGGCGGCCTTCGAGGACGCCGGCCGCCGGCTCTACGGCGTGCAGTGGCACCCGGAGGTCAAGCACTCGGCGCACGGGCAGACGGTGCTGGAGCACTTCCTCTACGACGGAGCCGGGCTCAAGCCCGACTGGACGCCGGACAACGTCATCGCCGACCAGGTCGCCGCGATCCGTGCGCAGGTGGGCGACGCCCGCGTCATCTGCGGGCTCTCCGGCGGCGTCGACTCCTCGGTGGCTGCCGCGCTGGTGCAGCAGGCGGTGGGCGACCAGCTCACCTGCGTGTTCGTGGACCACGGTCTGCTGCGCGAGGGCGAGGTCGAGCAGGTGGAGCGCGACTTCGTGGCGGCGACCGGCGTCAACCTCGTGGTGCGTGACGAGCGTCAGCGGTTCCTCGACGCCCTGGCCGGGCACAGCGACCCGGAGACCAAGCGCAAGATCATCGGTCGCGAGTTCATCCGCGTGTTCGAGGACGCCGCCCGCGACATCGTCGCCGAGAGCCACGAGCACGCCGTGCACGGTGCCGGGAGCGAGGTGAAGTTCCTCGTGCAGGGCACGCTCTACCCCGACGTCGTGGAGTCCGGCGGCGGCGAGGGCGCGGCCAACATCAAGAGCCACCACAACGTGGGCGGCCTGCCCGACGACCTGCAGTTCGACCTGGTGGAGCCGCTGCGCACCCTGTTCAAGGACGAGGTGCGTGCCGTCGGTCGCGAGCTCGGGGTGCCCGAGGAGATCGTCGCCCGCCAGCCGTTCCCGGGGCCCGGCCTCGGCATCCGCATCGTCGGCGAGATCACGGCGGACCGCCTGGAGACGCTGCGCAGGGCGGACGCCATCGCCCGCGAGGAGCTGACGAAGGCCGGCCTGGACGACGACATCTGGCAGTGCCCGGTCGTGCTGCTCGCGGACGTCCGCTCGGTGGGCGTGCAGGGTGACGGCCGCACCTACGGCCACCCCGTCGTGCTGCGCCCGGTCTCGTCCGAGGACGCCATGACGGCGGACTGGACACGCCTGCCGTACGACGTCCTCTCGGTGATCTCGACCCGGATCACGAACGAGGTGAGCGAGGTCAACCGGGTGGTCCTCGACGTGACGAGCAAGCCGCCGGGCACCATCGAGTGGGAGTGAGGACGGCGGGCCCCTGGTGCCCTGACCTGGCGCCCTGACCTGGGGCCCTGCCCGTGCCGGTCCGTGCCGGGAGCGCTATGTTGGCGGTGATCCGCATCACACCCACTGCGTGACCGACGGAAGGCACCGCCATGTCGAGCACTGTCACGGTCCGACCCGCCAAGGGAGTTCGCGGGATCGGCATGTTCTCCATCATCGCCGGCATCGTCCTCGTCCTGGCCGGCGTCGCCGTCTGGATCGTCGTCTCGATGACGCTCTCCGACGAGCAGATCGTCGTCTCGGACGACGCGAACATGTTCGCGGGCCAGCAGGTCGCCGGCCCGTTCACGGCCTACGCCCAGGCGGAGGTCATCGACATGCACGCGCTGGAGATGGCCGACGGCCAGACCTACGCCGAGCTGGACCAGGACGACCCCGTGCGGGCGACGGTCATGAACGCGTCGTTCCTGCGGGCGTCGCTGTTCACGTCGGTCGTGGCGTTCGGCGTCTGCGCGCTCGTGATCGGCCTGGGGCTGCTGTTCATCCTCATCGGTGCCGCGTTGCGCAAGCTCGCCGGGGGACCGGCGGTCGCGGTGGAGACGCCGGGCAGCACGTCCCAGGGTGATCTCTCCGCCCCGCCCCGGCACGCCGAGTCGTCGGCCGGCACCGCTGCGCCGCCGGAGCGGCACACCACCCGGCCCGACGCCGCGCCGCCGTCGGGCCGGACGGACCCGCCGCGCACCTGAGGTCTCCGTAGCGCGGGACGCACGAGGCGCGGGGCCCCACCGGTCGGTGGGGCCCCGCGCTGTGCTCGGTGCAGCGGCCGGCTCAGGCCGCGGTCGTGCGCCGGCGGCGTCGGACACCACCGGCCACCGAACCGACGACGAGCAGCAGGCCGGCCGCGCCCAGCAGCAGGATCGCCGCGAGCTCGACGTCGATCGTCGCGCCGGCGCTGCGGGCCAGCAGGCCGACGCCGATCGCGACGACGACGAGCCCCCACACGATGGTGGTGGTCCGCGGTCCGGAGCGCACCAGCGGCGGCGAGCCGGCCGGCACGTCCGTGGCGGGTGCCGGGTCAGCGGAACGCGCCGGCTCGTCGAAGACGGCGAGCGGGTCCTCCGACGCGCGAGCCGAGGAGCGCGGGGACGCGGTCGTCGGCACCTCCCCGGACGGGAGCTGCTGCGTGGCGGGTACCTCTCCGGACGGGAGCTGCTGCGTGGCGGGTACCTCCCCGTCGGTGATGCGCTCGTCGTGCTCGGGGCCGTCGGGTCGGGGCTGGGGGTCGGTGCTCATCGTTCCTCCTTGATGACGATCTCGCCGGCACGTGCTTCGATGTCGAGCTGCAGCACGGCGCCGCCGAGCTCGGCGACCTCGTCGGTCTGGTAGTCGGCTGGGCCGCCGGTGAAGCCGGACGTCACCGCGCGCTGGTCGTCCACGTCGATCACGAGGTTGCCGGCGTTGACGTCGGCGGAGATCTCGACGGCCGTGTCGGCGGGGATCTCCACCACGGTGCGGCCCGCGGTCATGTCGATGGGGACCTCGACCGGGTCGTCCGGGGTGACGCCGGACAGGTCGAGCTGCGTGAGGTCGATGTCCGCCTCGCCGAACTGCACGCGGATGCCGTCCTCGGCCGCGGCGACCGACCGTGGCGTGACGGTGCCCTGGCTGATCACGGTCCCGGACATCGTGGTGACCTGGGGCTCGTCCCAGGGCCACGGGTCGTCCTCGGACGCGAACGACCACGCGGTGGCCGCCGTGACGATGCCGAACCACGCCAGGACGGTCAGCCAACCGCCGCGCAGCCCACGCAGGCCGCCGATGACGATGCCCACCCCGACGACGACGACGGCGGTGCCGACCCAGACGGGCCACAGCGGCAGGGTGACGTCGAGGACGCGGTCCGCCACGAGCAGGGCGGCACCGGCCAGGAGCACGAGACCGACGACGGCGCCGACGGTGCCACCGCCGACCGTGCGGCGTGGCCGCGGGGCGGGTGGGGCCGGCGGCACGGCGGGCGCCGGCGGAGCGGGCGGTGCCGCGTACTGCGGGACGCCCGGCCGCACGGGCGGGGTCGGCGGAGCCGCGTACGCGGTCGAGGAGGTCGCGCCGACGCCGACGGCCGGCGGCGCGGCCGGCACGTAGGAGGCGCGGGGCGCGGGGGTGAAGGGCTCGGACGGGCTCATGCCGGTCTCCTGCGGGAAGGGTGCCGACGGCGGGGCGCCCGTCGGGTAGCCGGGTGCGGCGGACGGCGGCACCGGGCGGGGGGACTGGCTGCGCGAACGCACCAGCTTGACGATCAGCCACACGACCGCGACCCAGAACGCGATCCACAGCAGCACGGAGACCCACTCGGCCGGTCCGCCCCACCACGGCCAGAAGCCGCCGCCCCAGATCAGGCCCAGCAGGGTGGTGATGCCCGCGCCGACCATGGCGACGTCGAACGTGCCGCGGATGGCCTCCTGGAGGTGGATCCGCCCGTCGGACCGCTCGGGCAGCAGCGCCCAGGCGACGCCGTACAGGACGAGTCCCGCGCCCGCGACGAAGAAGCTGAGGATCAGCAGGCCGCGCACGAGGAGCGGGTCGAGGCGGAACCGGTCCGCGATGCCGGCGGCGACGCCACCGACCCAGCGGTCGTCGGAGCGGGTGACGCCGATACGGCGCACGGAGTCGAAGAACCCGTCGCCGGCCGGTCGGGACGGCGGCGCAGGGGGTGGCGGCGCGGCGGCGCCGTCCGTGCCGCCGGGTCCGGCGGCACCGCCCGGGGTGTCCGGGCCTGGGGTGTCGTTCGTGGTCATGTCTCCATGCTGGCCCCCCGGTGCCCGCGGAACCATGGGGTGTACCCCTGAACCGACCCTGAGACCACCGCTGCGAACCCCGGATCTCGCACCGCAGGCGTCCCTGACGTGCCACGATCAGGGGGTGACGACGATCCCGACGCCCGTGCGGCTGCCGCTGCGCCGTCCCCGGCAGGGGCGGTGGATCGGTGGCGTGTGCGCCGGGGTCGCGGCGCACCTGGGCGTCTCCGTCCGGCTGGTCCGGCTGGTCATGGTGGTGCTGCTCCTGCTCGGCGGCATGGGCCTGGCGCTCTACGTGTTCTGGTGGCTCACCGTGCCCGCGGGCGACCCGCGCGACGTGGCGCAGGAGGCTCGGCCGGCAGCGCTGGCCCGGCTCGCGCCGCGGCTGCGGCGTGGCGGGCCGGTCGCCGGGCTCTCGCGGCGCGACGTCGGCATCGGGGTGGCGCTGCTCGTCGTGGCGGCGCTCCTGGTCGCCCTGCGTTCGGGCTGGGACCTGCCGACGATGTGGCTGCCGCTGCTCGTCGTCGCGGGGGGCGCGGGCCTGGCGTGGAGCCAGCTCGACGCCGTGCAGCGCTCCCGCGAGACGGGCGCGTCGCCGTCGCGCTCCAGCACGCTGCTGCGGCTGATCGGCGGACTGGTCCTCGTCACGGCGGGCGTGCTGCTGCTGTTCGTGCAGGGCACGCCTCCGGCCGAGCTGCTCACCGTGACGCTGGCGTCGCTGGCCGTGCTGGTCGGCGTCGCGCTGGTGCTGGCGCCCTGGTGGCTGCGCCTGGTGCGCGAGCTCGGCGACGAGCGCGCCGCACGCGAGCGGGAGGCCGAGCGCGCCGACATCGCCGCCCACCTGCACGACTCCGTGCTGCAGACCCTCGCCCTCATCCGGGCCCGCGCGCACGACGCGGACGAGGTCGCGCGCATGGCCCGCGCCCAGGAGCGTGAGCTGCGCGAGTGGCTCTACGACGACCGGCAGGCGCCGGGCACCTCACTGGCGACGGACCTGCGCGACCTCGTCGCCGAGGTGGAGGACGGCCGTGCGGTCGAGATCGAGCTGGTCGCCGTCGGGGACTGCCCGCCGACCGCCACGACCCACGCGCTGCTGCAGGCCACGCGCGAGGCCCTCGTCAACGCCGTCGTGCACGGTGCCCCGCCGGTGACCGTCTACCTCGAGGTGACGGACGCGGCCGCGGACGTGTTCGTGCGCGACCGGGGCGACGGGTTCGACCTCGACGACATCGCCCCGGACCGGTTCGGGGTGCGCGAGTCCATCTGCGGGCGGGTGCGCCGTCGTGGCGGCACCGCCGAGGTGGTCAGCCGGCCCGGGTGGGGGACCGAGGTACGGCTGTCCGTGCCGCGGGACGCGGGCCGGGAGCACAGCGCCGGGACCCCGGACGCGCCGCCGGCTGCCGGCGCGGCGGACACCCACGACACCACAGCCGACGAAGGAGCCCACCCGTGAGCGAGAACCCTGTCCCCGTCGTCCTGGTGGACGACCACCACATGTTCCGCACGGGAGTGCGAGCGAGCCTCGACGGGCGGGTGCGCGTCGTGGGGGAGGCCGCCGACGTCGACGAGGCGGTAGCCGTCGTGCACGCGGAGAAGCCGCCCGTCGTCCTGCTCGACGTGCACCTCCCCGGGGGCAACGGCGGCGGTGGCGCCGAGGTGGTGCGGCGGTGCGCCGACCTGCTGGCCGGGACCCGGTTCCTCGCGCTGTCGGTCTCCGACGCCGCGGAGGACGTCGTCTCCGTCATCCGCGCCGGCGCGCGCGGCTACGTCACGAAGAACATCTCGGCGTCCGACCTGTCCGGCGCGGTCCTGCGGGTCGCCGCGGGTGACGCGGTGTTCTCGCCACGGCTCGCCGGGTTCGTGCTGGACGCGTTCGGCACCGCCGCGGGGGACGTCGCGGTGGCCGACGACGAGCTCGACCGCCTCTCCAAGCGCGAGCAGGAGGTCATGCGGCTCATCGCCCGCGGGTACACCTACCGGGAGGTGGCGGGCGACCTGTTCATCTCGGTCAAGACGGTCGAGACCCACGTCTCGGCGGTGCTGCGCAAGCTCCAGCTGTCGAACCGCAACGAGCTGACGCGGTGGGCCGCGGCGCGCCGCCTGCTCTGAGCCGCTAGGCCGGGCGGGTCGCGCGGTAGCGCTCGATCACGATGTCGACCATCTCCTCGGGCGCCTCGCCGTCGGCCGGCAGCAGCGGGCCGGTGGTGACGTCCCCGCCGGCCTTCTCGGCCAGCGTCTGGAAGTACCCCGGCGCCATGAGGTAGCTCGCCGTGACCACGCGTGCGCCGGGGTGCTCCGCCCGCACCGACGCGACGACGTCCGGCACCCGAGGGGTGGCGTTGGCGATGTAGCCCACGCTCACCGGGTGCCCGGTGCGGTCGGCGAGCAGCTCTCCCGTGCGCTCGCAGTCGGTCACGGCCCGGGCGTCCGAGGAGCCGGCGGCGGCGAGCACGACGACGTCGCCGGCGGCCAGGCCGGCCTCGGTCAGCCGGCGTTCGAGCAGGTCGATCAGCCGGCGGTCCGGGCCGAGGGCACCGGCGAGGCGCACGTCGATGCCGGCACCGACGGCGTCGTCGATCTCGTGCCGCAGGTCGACGTGCACGTGGAAGCCCGCGGAGAGCAGCAGCGGCACGATCACCGTGCGCTCCTGGCGCAGCCCGTCGAGGCAGGTCGCCACGTCGGGCTGCTGGACGTCGACGAACCCGGCGTGCACGGGCGCCTCGTCGGCCAGTCGTGCGGCGACGGCGTCGACGAGGGTGGCCACAGCGCCGGCGCCGACGGGCGACGAGGTGCCGTGGGAGATGGCGAGGAGTGTCGGTGCGGCCATGCTCGCCACGCTACGCGCCGGATCGAACACCGGGGTGACGTCCGCGTGACCGTGTGTCACGAGGTGCTCACGGACCGGTCGTCGGCGGTGTGAGCGGTCCAGCCCGGCGCGAGGCGCACGACGTCGCCCACCACGGTGACGGCCGGCGGCTGCACCCCGGCGTCCGCGGCACGCCCGGCGATGTCCGCCAGGGTCCCGAAGGTGGCCCGCTGGCGGGGGCCGTAGCCGTCCTCCACGACGGCTACCGGCGTCGATGCCGGCCGCCCCGCGGCGACGAGCGCCTCCGCCGTCCGGGCCAGCCGGGTGACCCCCATGAGCAGCACGAGCGTGTGGTCGGCCCCTCCGGGGACGTGGGCCACCGCCTCGTGCGCCGTGAGCACGCTGAACCCGCCGGCGACGCCGCGGTGCGTCACCGGGATGCCGACGGCGGCGGGCACCGAGACGGCCGACGTCACCCCGGGCACCACCTCGACGTCGATCCCCGCCGCGCGGCAGACGGCCAGCTCCTCGCCCCCGCGCCCGAACACGTAGGGGTCGCCGCCCTTGAGGCGCACGACGTCGCGCCCGGCGAGCGCGTGCTCCACGAGCAGCTCGTTGATGCGCTCCTGCGGCACGGGGTGGTTGCCCGCGGTCTTGCCCACGTCGATCACCTCGACGTCGTCGGAGAGCGTCCCGAGCAGCGAACGCGGCCCGAGCCGGTCCACGACGACGACGTCGGCACTCGCCAGGAGGCGGCGACCGCGGCCCGTGACCAGCCCCGGTGCGCCGGGCCCGCCGCCCACCAGGGTCACCCGCCCGGGGTGAGCCGGCGTGGCACCGGGTCCGTCCGCACCGCGCGGACGGACCCGGCGCAGCGGCAGCTCGCCCGCCTCGAGGGCGGCCGCGATCCCGTCGCGGAGCCGCACGGCCCGGCGGGGGTCACGCCCGGCGTGCACCGCGACGACGACCTGCTCCTCGGCCAGCGTGGCGGACGCCGGGACCCAGGCGGAGGCGGCCGCGGCGTCGGCGGCGACGACGCAGAACGTGCGGAGGCCCTCGGCGTCGTCGGCCACGGCGGCGTCCACGGCCGGGACGCCGGTCGCGGTGTGGACGAGCCACGCGCCGTCGAGGTCGCCGGGGGCGTACTCGCGTGCGCGGTGCTCGACGGCGTCGGCCGCCGCGAGCTCGGCGAGGTCACCGGCGAGCGCGGGCGCGACGACGCGCACCCGGGCACCGGCGTCGAGGAGGCCGCGCACCCGGCGCGCGGCGACCGGCCCGCCGCCGACGACGACGACGAGCCGGCCGCGCACGCGCAGGCCGAGGGGGTAGAGGTCGCTCACAGCGCTGATCCTCGCAGCCTCAGATGTGCAGGCCGCACTCGGACTTGTCCACGCCGGACCAGCGGCCGGCGCGGACGTCCTCGCCCGGGGCGACCCGGCGCGTGCAGGGCTCGCAGCCGATCGACGGGTACCCGTCGTTCAGGAGCGGGTTGACGGTGAGCCCGTTGGCCAGCGCGTAGCCGACCAGCTCGTCGTCCGACCAGGCGGCGATCGGGTTGATCTTCACCAGGTTGTTCGACGCGTCCCAGGAGACGAGCTCGGCCGAGGCGCGCGAGCCGGAGTCCGCGCGGCGGACGCCGGTGGCCCAGGCCTCGTATCCCGTGAGGATGTCCCGCATGGGCTCGACCTTGCGGATGCGGCAGCACGCCTCGGGGTCGCGGGCGAACAGGTCGGGACCGTAGGCCTCGGCCTGCTCCGCGACGCTGAGGCGCGGGCGCACGTCCACGACCGTCACGTCGAGCTGGTGCGCGACCGCGTCGCGGGTGCCCAGCGTCTCGGCGAAGTGGTAGCCCGTGTCGCCGAACAGGACGTCGACCCACGGCAGCTGCTCGCTGACCAGCGCGGCCAGGACCGAGTCGGTCATGGAGGACGCGACGGCGAGGGAGTCGCCGAACTGCTCGACGGCCCACGCGATGACCTCGTGCGCGGATGCCTCGTCCGCCGAGCCGATCCCCGAGCCGCCGAGCTCGCGGCGTCCTCGGGCGGCGATCTGGCTCAGCTCGGAGTCCGAGCGGCGGCGACGCTCGCGCCCGTCGACGCGCGCGCGGCGTCGGGCGCGGGACTGCTCCCGCTCCGCGGCACGGCGCTTGGCCGCCGCGGCGGCACCGGCCAGCGAGGAGCTGGCCGGCGCGGGTGCGCCGCTGGCGTTCGGGCCGACCCCGAGGGCGACGGAGACGGCGGTCACTGCAGGGCCTCCTCGTCCGCCCGGTGCGCCCACTGGGCGAACGTCTCGGTGCCGTCCCGGTCGGACTCGTAGCGGCGCACGACGCGCTCGACGTAGTCGGCGACCTCCGTGGCCGGGACCTTGAGCCCGCGCACGGTGCGGCCGAGCTCGCCCGCCTCGCGGCCCTCGTCGACGAGCCCGCCGCCCAGGTGCACCTGGAAGCCGGGTACCTGCTCGCCGTCGACGGTGATGATCTGGCCCTTGAGGCCGACGTCCGCCGTCTGGATCCGGGCGCAGGAGTTGGGGCAGCCGTTGACGTTCAGCTCGATGGGCTTGCCGAGGCGGTCCTCGATGTCGCCGAGCCGCTGCTCCAGCTCACCGATCACGCGCGTGGCGGTGTCCTTGGTGTCGACGATGGCCAGCTTGCAGTACTCGATGCCGGTGCAGGCGATGGTCGAGCGGCGGAACAGGCTGGGCCGCGCCGTCAGCCCGAGCGGCTCCAGGCCGGCGACCAGGTCGTCCACCCGGTCGGCGGGCACCCCGAGGATGACGACCTTCTGGTGCGCGGTGAGCCGCGCGGACTCGGCTCCCACGGACTCGATGAGGTCGGCCAGCCCGGTGAGCGTGCCGCCCCCGACCCGTCCCACGACGGGCGCCGCGCCCACGTAGAACCGACCGTCCTTCTGCTCGTGGACGCCCACGTGGTCGCCGGGCCGTGTGGCCGGTGCGGGCGGGGGACCGTCGGGGAGCGCGTAGCCGAGGTACTCGTCCTCGAGGACCTGGCGGAACTTCTGGGTGCCCCAGTCCTTGAGCAGGAACTTCAGGCGTGCCTTGTTCCGCAGACGGCGGTAGCCGTAGTCCCGGAAGATCCGGATGACGCCGTGCCAGACGTCGGGCGCCTGCTCGGCGGTGACGAACACGCCGAGCCGCTCGCCGAGCCGCGGGTTGGTGGACAACCCGCCGCCGACCCACAGGTCGTAGCCCGCGCCGAGCTCGGGGTGGCGCACCCCGACGAGCGAGATGTCGTTGATCTCGTGGACCACGTCGAGGCTCGGGTGCCCGGTGATCGCCGTCTTGAACTTGCGCGGCAGGTTCGCCAGCTCCGGGTCGCCGATGTAGCGCTTCTTGATCTCGAGGATCACCGGGGTGGGGTCGATGATCTCGTCCGCCGCGACGCCCGCGACCGGGCTCCCGAGGAACGCGCGGGGCGAGTCGCCGCAGGCGGTCGTCGTCTCCAGGCCCACGGTGTCGAGGCGGCGCCAGATGTCCGGCATGCTCTCGACCTCGATCCAGTGGTACTGGATGTTCTGCCGGTCGGTGATGTCGGCGCTGCCGCGGCCGTAGTCGGCCGAGATGCCGCCCAGCACGCGCAGCGCGGCCGGGTCGAGCGCCTGGCCGTCCGTGCGCACGCGGAGCATGAAGTAGCGGTCCTCGAGCTCGTGCGGCTCCAGCGTGGCGGTGCGGCCGCCGTCGATGCCGGGCTTGCGCTGGGTGTACAGGCCCCACCAGCGGAAACGACCGTGCAGGTCGTCGTCGGCGATGGAGTCGAAGCCCTCGTGGGCGTAGATGTTCTCGATCCGCTCGCGCACGGCGAGGGAGTCGGACTCCTGCTTGAACTCCTCGTTGTGGTTCAGCGGGGTCGTGCCGTCGATCTTCCACTGGCCGTTCGGTCGCGCGGCGCGGGCCGGACGAGCGGGGCGCGCGGGTGCGTCGGCGGGGTCCTGCGTGGCGGGGGTGGTCTGCGTCGTCATCTCTGGGGGGTTCCTCGGGTCCTCGGGGGCGGGACGCGCGACGACGAAGGCTCAGCAGGGGTGGGCCGAGACCGACGGCGCGCGCCGGTGCTCAGGTCCGCGGGTGCGGGTGGGGCTGAGGTGGGGCGCGATCAGCGACAGCAGCACTGACAGCTGCACATGCGCATGCGCAGGCAGGGGCGCGCCGACATCCCACGACGGGTGGTCGTGAGGTAGCGGGGCGCGGCCGTGGTCATGCCGAGGAATCTAACCCGGGATGCCCACCTCGCGAAACCCCGGGTCCGCATGCTGGGACGAACGCCACAGGGTGAGACGAGCCGGGCCTCGGCGCCCGGCGCCGGCGTCCCCTGACGACGGACGGGGCGGTCTCGGCACGGACCACCCCGCGGATAGGCTGTCGCCCATGGAATTCCTCTACAACGTCTTCACCGTGCTGCACTTCGTCGGGTGGGCGATCGTCCTCGGCGGCTACCTCGCCTCGATGCGCAGCCCCGGGCTCTACCGCGGGGTCTTCCACGGTGCGGCGACGGCGCTGGTCGCGGGCATCCTCATGGTCGGCACCGCGGAGATGAGCGGGATGTGGGACGACGGCGGTCCCTCGATGGCGAAGATCGGCGTCAAGCTGACCGTCGCCCTGATCATCACGGTCCTGGCGTTCGTCGCCAAGCGGCAGGGGAGCAAGGCGGACAACGGGACGGGCGCCGTCAGCCCCGCCCTCAAGCACACGATCGGTGCCCTGACGCTCGTCAACATCGTCGTCGCCGTCTTCTGGTGACCGGCCCCGGCACGACGCCGGCGCCCGCACCGGGCGGACGCGCCCGATGAGCATGCTCGGAGAGGTCCTCGTCGGCCTGGCGATCGCCGTCGGGCTGGTCGGCATCGTCGTCCAGGTCCTGCCGGGCAACGCCCTGGTGCTCGGCGCGGTGCTGGTGTGGGCCTGGGCCACCGGCGGCACCGCCGCCTGGGTCTGCTTCGCCGCCGCGGCGCTGCTGATCGTCGTCGCGGAGGTCGCCCAGTGGCTGCTGGCGGGCCGCCACATGCGCCGCGCCGAGGTGCCGTGGTCGACCCTCGCGGTCGGGGGTCTGGCCGGCATCGTCGGGTTCTTCGTCGTCCCCGTGGTGGGGCTGTTCCTGTTCTTCACGCTCGCGGTGCTGGTGATGGAGTACCTGCGCCGCCGGGACGCCCGGGCCGCCTGGCGCGCCACCGTCGCCGCGCTGCAGGCCACCGCGATCACCATCGGCGTGCAGCTGCTCGGCGGGCTGCTGGCGACCGGGGTATGGGTCGTCGGCCTCGTCGTCACCTGACCATGGCACCCGGCGCGCGTGTGATCATGGCGCCGTGCACACCCTGACCCAGGCCTTCGAGGCGCTCGACCCCCGCACCGCCTACGGCGTCTGGCGGCTGCGCCAGGACGTGTTCGTCGTCGAGCAGGACTGCCCCTACCCGGACCTCGACGGCCGGGACCTCGAGGCCGGCACCCGGCACGTGGTCCTGCTGGACGACGACCGGGTGGTCGGCACCGCCCGGGTCCTCGACGACGGCGAGGTCCAGCGCATCGGCCGCGTCGTGTGCCACCCGGACGTGCGGGGGACCGGCGCGTCGGGCGAGCTGATGCGCGCGGCGCTCGCCGCGGCGTCGGCCGCCGCCCCCGAGGCGGACGTGGTGCTGGGCGCGCAGGCCCCGCTGGCCGGCTGGTACGGGACGTTCGGGTTCGCCGTCGACGGCCCGGAGTACCTGGAGGACGACATCCCGCACGTCCCCATGCGCCTGCGGCGACGAGCGGCGTGAGCGGTGCCGGCCGCCCGGTTCAGCCGGATGCCGGCAGGCGCTGCGTCACCACGGGGGTGACGGCGACCTCGACGGCGTAGCTGCCGTCCAGCGCGTCGTCGAGGGCCGACCGGAGCTCCTCGAGCGGTGGCAGGTCGTCCGCGGACCCCGCCAGCCCGACCGTCACGGTGGCGTCGGTGACGGCCACGTCGGTGGTGCTGAGCGCTGGGTCGTCGCCGAGCCAGTCGCTCACGGCGGTCTGCGCCGCCCGCTCGTCCGCCGACGTGGAGAGCAGGCCGTCGGTGGTCAGCAGCAGCGGGAAAAGGATCAGCAGGGCCGCCGCGACGAACGGCGTGAGGGTGAGCAGCACCCGGCGGGCGTCGCGGCGCAGGCGGTGGGCGTTGGTCAGGCCCGCGAGGACGAACACCACCGAGGCGGACAGCACGATCGACACGAAGTTGGTCGAGAACAGCAGCAGGGCGCCGGCGGCGTCACCCGGCCGTCCCGCGCTCAGCGCGACCCCCACCACGGACAGCGGTGGCACCAGGGCGACGGCGATCGCGACCCCCGCGATCGACGGCGCGACGCGGCGGTCGACGGTGGCGAACGCCCCGGCGGCACCGGCCGCCACCGCGACGAGCATGTCGAGGAGCGTCGGGTCCACGCGCGAGCTGATCTGGCTGTTCGTGTCGAACGGCACCACGGCCGGCACCCACGACGCGATGACGAACGCGATGACCACGGCGACCGTCGCGCCCGCCACGATGAGCACCAGGGAGCCGATCGCCCGGCGTGGCCAGCCGCTGACCACGGCGGCGGCGAGCCCGAGGATCGGCGTCATGAGCGGTGCGACGAGCATCGCGCCGATGACGACGGCGGTGGAGTCCTGGAGCACGGCGAGGGTGGCGATGCACACGCTCAGCACGAGCATGGTCCACCACGCCACCTGCTTCGCCGCCCGTTCGGGCCGCTCGAGGTAGAGCTGCTCGGCCAGCAGGGTGCGCCGCTGGGTCCCGACGTCGACGTGCTCCACCCAGGACCACAGGATCTCGGTGAGCGACGGGTACATGCCCTCGGGCGCGGGCACGAGGCCGGCCGCGACGCGGTACCCGTAGGCGAGGGTCACGGCTCCGCCGCACAGCGCGGTCAGGCCCAGCGTGACGGTGAACCAGTCCACGATGACTTCCGGCGCGGCGATCACGAGCGCACCGAGCACCAGCCCGATCCCGCCGCTCGCGTACCGCGGCGCGCGGCGGTCCCGGTCCCGGCTGAAGAGGGCCAGCAGGAGCGTGACGAGACTGCGGAACAGCAGGTAGGCGCCGCCGAGGAGCAGGGTCGCGGTGAGCGCGTCGCGTCCGGAGAGCAGGAAGACCCCGGCCAGCACCAGCGACGCGAGGCCGCGCAGCAGAGCGGCGGCGCGGGCGGTCGCACGGGCCTGACGGCGCCGCCCGACGTTCCACCAGTCGTTCACCCCCGCGACGAGCAGGCCGAGGCCCACGACGGTCTCGGTCAGCCCGACGGAGATGGCCGGGACCAGCACGAGCACGAGGCCGACGGCGACGGCGACCGCGCCACCGACCGTGGCCGGGTTGACCAGGTGCGAGGGGCTCCGCAGCAGGTCGGGGCCGCGGACCACGGGATCCATGGCGCGACAGTAGCGGAGGGCGGCTCCGTCGTCCTGCGCAGGTCCCGTGATGTCGGCGCCGGCACCTACGCTTGGTCCACGATGACCTCTCTCTTCGACAGCCTCTCGCTGCCCGGCTTCGACGCTCCGCCGTCCGACGACACCGCCCGCCTGCCCCGGACCGCGCCGCGGTGGGACGACGACGGCGCCCCGGACTGGGCGCAGCCGGTCGGCTCGGAGCGGCAGGGTCGGCGCGAGACGGCGGAGAACGCGGCGGCGGACGCCCTGCTGGAGGGCCTCAACCCGAACCAGCGTGCCGCCGTCGTGCACGCGGGTTCGCCGCTGCTCATCGTGGCGGGGGCCGGGTCCGGCAAGACACGGGTGCTGACCCACCGCATCGCCCACCTGCTCGTCACGCGACGCGCCCACCCGGGCCAGATCCTGGCGATCACGTTCACCAACAAGGCCGCGGCGGAGATGCGCGAGCGCGTGGCGCAGCTCGTCGGCCCGGCGGCGAGCCGCATGTGGGTCTCGACGTTCCACTCCGCGTGCGTGCGGATCCTGCGCCGCGAGGCCACGACCCTCGGGCTGCGGTCGAGCTTCTCGATCTACGACGCCGCGGACTCCCAGCGGCTCATCACGCTCGTGTGCCGCGAGCTGGACCTGGACACCAAGAAGTACCCGGCCCGCTCGCTCGCGCACCGGATCAGCGACCTGAAGAACGAGCTGATCGATCCCGACACCTACGCACAGCAGGCGGGCGGCGACGTCACGCCCGACGGCTGGCGGGAGCGCGCGCTGGCCGGCGGTGGCCTCGCCGACGCCGGGGCGGTCGAGTTCGACGCGGTGCTCGCCGACGTCTACCGCCGCTACCAGGCGCGGCTGGCGCAGGCGAACGCGCTGGACTTCGACGACATCATCGCCACGACGGTCCACCTGCTCCAGGCCTTCCCCGCCGTGGCGGAGCACTACCGCCGCCGGTTCCGGCACGTCATGGTGGACGAGTACCAGGACACGAACCACGCGCAGTACGTGCTGGTGCGGGAGCTCACCGGCGTCCCCGCGCGGAGTGTGCCGGCGAGCGCCCCGGGCGGGGCGCCCGACGGCACCGGTGGTCCGGACGACGTGGCCGGGCTGGACCCGGCCGAGCTCACGGTCGTGGGTGACGCGGACCAGTCGATCTACGCCTTCCGCGGCGCCACGATCCGCAACATCGTGGAGTTCGAGGAGGACTACCCGGACGCCACGACGATCCTGCTCGAGCAGAACTACCGGTCCACGCAGAACATCCTGTCGGCGGCCAACGAGGTCATCTCGCGCAACCCGGGCCGCAAGCCGAAGCGGCTGTGGACGGACGCGGGGGCCGGGGCGAAGATCGTCGGCTACGTGGCCGACGACGAGCACCACGAGGCGCGGTTCGTCGCCGAGGAGATCGACCGTCTCGGCGACAGCCACGGTGTGCGGCCCGGCGACGTCGCCATCTTCTACCGGACCAACGCCCAGTCCCGGGCGCTGGAGGAGGTGCTGATCCGTGTCGGCCTGCCCTACAAGGTGGTCGGCGGGACGCGCTTCTACGAACGCCGGGAGGTCAAGGACGCCGTCGCCTACCTGCGGGCGCTGGCCAACCCGGACGACGACGTCAACCTGCGTCGGGTCCTCAACGTGCCGAAGCGGGGCCTGGGCGACCGCGCCGAGTCGCTCGTGGCGGGCTTCGCGGACGCCGAGCGGATCTCGTTCGGGGCGGCTCTCGAGCGCGTCGACGAGATCCCCGGGATGACGACCCGCTCGCTCAAGCCGCTGCGCGTCTTCGCCGCGATGATGGGCGAGCTGCGGGCGCTCGTGGACGACGGCGCCGCCCCGGCGGAGATCCTCGGTGCGGTCCTGGACCGCACCGGCTACCTCGCCGAGCTCCGGGCGAGCGACGACCCGCAGGACGCGTCGCGCGTGGAGAACCTGGCCGAGCTGCACGCCGTCGCGGCGGAGTTCACCGAGATGGACCCCGAGGGGGACCTGGCCGACTTCCTGGAGCGGGTCTCCCTGGTGGCCGACGCCGACCAGATCCCCGACGAGGACGTCGCGGACGGCGGCGCCGAGCACGAGCACGACGAGGAGCCGCAGGAGGACCCGGGCGTCATCACGCTCATGACGCTGCACACCGCGAAGGGCCTGGAGTTCCCCGTGGTGTTCCTCACGGGGATGGAGGACGGCACGTTCCCGCACATGCGGTCCCTGCACGACGACGCCGAGCTCGCCGAGGAGCGGCGTCTCGCCTACGTGGGGATCACCCGCGCCCGGGAGCGGCTGTACATCTCCCGGGCGGGCACACGCTCCGCGTGGGGCATGGCGAACGAGTTCCCGCCCAGCCGGTTCCTCGACGAGATCCCGGACGAGCTGTGGGACTGGCGGCGGGCCGAGTCCGCCACGCAGTCGCTGCGTCGTGGCGCGTCCGCCTGGGGCGGCGGGTACGGCGGCCCGCGGGCCGGCCGCATGACCACGACGTCGTCGGGCGAGCGCCGCGCGTCCGCGACCCGGTCTGCCCGGGCGGGCGCTCCGTCGTCGGGCGGCGCGAGCTTCGGGTCGGCGACGCCCCGCGACGACTCGGACATCCCCTCGCTGGACGTCGGCGACCGCGTGACCCACGACGCCTACGGGCTCGGCACGGTCGTGTCCCTCGAGGGTGCCGGCCGCAACGCCGTGGCGAAGATCGACTTCGGTGCCGACGGGACGAAGCGCCTGCTGCTGCGCTTCACCCCGGTCACCAAGCTCTGACCCGACCGTCCGCGCCGCCGCGGGCACCCGGGCCGCCCGTCTCGGGCCGCCGGTGTCAGGCCGCCGGTGTCAGGCCGCCCGGCGGCGCTGCTCGACGGTGGCGCGCAGGGCGGCCACGTCGGTGCCCGCGCCGTGCAGCGCCCGCTCCAGCGCGCGCCCGCCGGAGCAGTCGGCGCGCAGGATCCCGAGCAGCAGGTGGCTGCCGTCGATGCCCTTGTCACCGAGCCGGACCGTCTCTCGCAGGGCGAGCTCGAGCGCCTTCTTCGCCTCCGGCGCGAAGGGCACGTGGCCCGTGCGGGCTTGGCGGCCGGCACGGGCGAGCGCACCCCGGCCGAACGTCGCGTCGGTCTCCCGGCGCACGCTGTCGAGGTCGATGCCGATCGAGGAGAGCGCCTCGGCGTCGAGCGCGCCGGCCTCGACGTCGTCGCGCACCGTCCGGGCGACGGCGGCGGGTTCCAGGCCGGCGTCGTGCAGCCCCGCCGCGGCCGGGCCGGGGGAGCCGGCGAGCGCGACGAGGACGTGCCGGGTGTCGACGGCCGGCGAGCCGGCCTCGCGGGCCATCGCCTGGGCTGCGACGACGACGGCGCGCGCTTCCTTGCTGAACCTCTCGAACATCACTGCCTCCCGTGCTTCTTGTGGACCGCCTGCTTGCTGACGCCGAGCTGGTCGGCGATCTCCTGCCACGACCAGCCGAGCTCGCGGGCGCGGCGGACCTGCAGCGTCTCGAGCCGGTCGGCGAGCTCTCGGAGCGACCGCACGGCTCGCAGTCCCTGCGTGGGATCGCCACCGGACGCCGCGGCGAGCGACTGTTCCGTCATGCGTCAACCTTCGTTGACGCTCGCACCGTTTGTCAACCGAGGTTGACGGACTCGGCCACCGTCGGCGGGCTGTGGAATCGGTCACGGTCCCGTCGGGATTTCCCCCGGGGCGTACCGCCGCCGAGCGGGGGAGGGCTACTCTGGACAAGATGTCTTGACGTCGAGACATCGCTCAGGCCGGCCTCTGCCGACCCAGGGGCTCACACCGATGGAAGGACGCAGCAGGGTGGACCTGTTCGAATACCAGGCTCGCGACATCTTCGAGAAGCACGGCGTGCCCGTGCTCGGGGGCGTCGTCGCGACGACCCCGGAAGAGGCTCGCGCAGGTGCAGAGAAGCTCGGCGGCGGCACCGTCGTCGTCAAGGCCCAGGTCAAGACCGGCGGCCGCGGCAAGGCCGGCGGTGTGAAGCTGGCGCACTCGCCCGAGGAGGCGGCGCAGAAGGCCGAGGAGATCCTCGGCATGGACATCAAGGGCCACACCGTCCACCGGGTGATGGTGGCGGCCGGCGCCAAGATCGCCGAGGAGTTCTACTTCTCGGTGCTCCTGGACCGTTCGAACCGCAACTACCTGGCGATGTGCTCGGTCGAGGGCGGCATGGAGATCGAGCAGCTCGCCGTCGAGCGCCCCGAGGCGCTCGCCAAGGTCGCGGTCGACCCGATCGTCGGCATCGACGAGGCCAAGGCTGCCGAGATCGTCGACGCCGCCGGCTTCGCCGACGAGCTCAAGGCCCCCGTCGCCGACGCGATCCGCAAGCTGTGGACCGTCTTCACGGCCGAGGACGCCACCCTGGTCGAGGTGAACCCGCTGGTCCGCACCGAGGACGGCGAGATCATCGCGCTCGACGGCAAGGTGACCCTCGACGAGAACGCCTCCGAGGTCCGGCACCCGGACCACGCGGAGCTCGAGGACAAGGCGTCGGCCGACCCGCTGGAGGCCAAGGCCAAGGCCAACGGCCTCAACTACGTCAAGCTCGACGGTGAGGTCGGCATCATCGGAAACGGCGCGGGTCTCGTCATGAGCACCCTCGACGTCGTCGCCTACGCCGGCGAGGAGCACGGCGGCGTCAAGCCCGCCAACTTCCTGGACATCGGCGGCGGCGCGAACGCCCAGGTGATGGCCAACGGTCTGGACGTCATCCTCCACGACCCGCAGGTCAAGTCGGTGTTCGTCAACGTGTTCGGCGGCATCACCGCCTGCGACGAGGTCGCCAAGGGCATCGTCGGTGCGCTGGAGATCCTCGGTGACGAGGCCACCAAGCCGCTCGTCGTCCGCCTGGACGGCAACAACGTCGCGCTCGGCCGCCAGATCCTGGCCGACGCCGCCCACCCGCTGGTGACCCTGGCCGAGACCATGGACGGTGGCGCGGACGCGGCCGCCGCCAAGGCCGCCGCGGCCTGATCGCCCCCGAGACGACGTCGAAAGCAGAGACACAACAGCCATGTCGATCTACCTCAACTCCGACTCGAAGATCATCGTCCAGGGCATCACCGGCGGGATGGGTGCCAAGCACACCGCCCTGATGCTCGACTCGGGCGCGCAGATCGTGGGCGGCGTCAACGCCCGCAAGGCCGGCACCACGGTCGAGCACAAGGACCACGACGGGAACCCCGTCACGCTGCCCGTCTTCGGCACCGTCAAGGAGGCGATGGCCGAGACCGGGGCGAACGTCTCCGTGCTGTTCGTGCCGCCCGCCTTCACCAAGGACGCGGCGATCGAGGCCGTGGACGCGGAGATGCCGCTCATCGTGGTCATCACCGAGGGCGTCCCGGTGCAGGACACGGCCGAGGTGTGGGCCTACCTGCAGGGCAAGAAGACCCGCATGATCGGCCCGAACTGCCCGGGGATCATCACGCCGGGCGAGTCGCTCGCCGGGATCACCCCGCACACGATCACCGGCAAGGGCCCCGTGGGCCTCGTGTCGAAGTCGGGCACGCTGACGTACCAGATGATGTACGAGCTGAAGGACTTCGGGTTCTCCACAGCCATCGGCATCGGCGGCGACCCGATCGTCGGCACCACGCACATCGACGCGCTGGAGGCCTTCGAGAACGACCCGGAGACCAAGGCGATCGTCATGATCGGTGAGATCGGCGGCGACGCCGAGGAGCGTGCCGCGGCCTACATCAAGGACCACGTCACCAAGCCGGTCGTGGGCTACGTCGCGGGCTTCACCGCCCCCGAGGGCAAGACGATGGGCCACGCCGGCGCGATCGTGTCCGGCTCGGCCGGCACCGCGCAGGCCAAGAAGGAGGCCCTCGAGGCCGTCGGCGTCAAGGTCGGCAAGACGCCGTCCGAGACGGCCGAGCTCATGCGGGAGATCCTGCAGAACGCCTGAGCACCGCGCCGCACGACCGACGCCCGCCCCGTCCGGAACCCCGGACCGGGCGGGCGTCGTCGTCGCCGGAGCGTCCCGGCAGGGCGGGGCCCGGCGTGGGACGACGACGTCGCCCCGGCCGCGGGGGACGATGTGCGCGTGAGTGCAGCGCCACGGACCGGAACCGCCCCCGTCGTCGAGCAGCCCGCGCCGGGTCGGCTGCGGGAACGGTTCGCGCTCGGTTCGAGCGGGGTCTGGGCGGCGGTGCAGGCGATCGGTCTGTCGTACGCCGTCGTGGGCCTGCTCGCCGTGGTCGCCGTCCTCGACGCACCCTCGGCCTCCGGGGTCGACGGCGGGCTCGGCGCCGGCGTCGCCGTCGCGACGGGTCTGTGGCTGCTCGGCCACGGGGTGCCGTTGTCCGCGGCCGGGGCGACGGTGACCGTGGTTCCCCTCGGCATCACCGCGCTGGCCCTGTTCTCCCTGCACGTGGCGGCCAAGCGGTCCGCGGTGCCGACGCTCGCGGCGTGGGTCGCGGGCACGCTGACCTATACGGCGGTGACCGCGACGCTCGCGATCGCCCTGGACGTGGCGGGCGGCACGGCTGCCGCCAGCGGGGCCCTGGACGTCGTCGTCCAGGTGGGCGCCGCCGTCGTCGGCGGGCTGGTCGTCGGCGGGGGCGGGATCGCGCTGGGCATGTTCTCGGCGCCCGACGGCCCGCTGCTCGCCGGTCTCGCACCGCGGATGAATCCCTACCTGCCCGACACTCTGCGTCTGGGGATGCGGGCCGCCGTCGTCGGCGTGGCGCTGCTCGTGGGGCTCGGCGGCCTCCTCGTCGCCGCATGGGTGGTGCTGGGGCGCGAGACGACGTCGCTGGTGGCCGCCGGCCTCGGGGCGAGCGGTCTCGGCGCGGTGCTCCTCGGTCTCGGGCAGGCGGCGCTGGTGCCGAACCTCGTGGTGTGGGCGACGGCGTGGATCGCCGGGCCGGGGTTCGTGGTGGGGGAGGGCAGCACCTTCTCCACGGCGACGACCGAGGCGGCCGCGCTGCCGGCCGTGCCCCTGCTGGGCGTCCTGCCCGGCGAGTCCTGGTCGACGCCGGCCGCGGCCTGGGCGCCGGTGCTGGTCGTGGCGTGCGGAGCAGTCGGCGGCTGGTTCGCCTGGCAGCGCCTCGAACCGGGGCTTGTCCGGCCCCGCGACCTCGCCTGGATCGCCGGGGGTGCGACGCTCGGCGCGGGGGTGCTGACACTCGCGCTGCAGTGGGCGGCCGGCGGCTCCGTCGGCGGGGACGCTCTCGCCGTCGTGGGTGCCGACGCGTGGGTCACGGGCGGCCTCGTCGCCGCGGAGATCGGTGGAGGCGCCGCCGTCGTGCTCGTGGGGTGCCACCTGCGGGAACGGTGGCGGCGCGGGGACGGCGGCGGCACCGCGACGTAGGGTAGGGGCCGTGCAGACCCCTTCCGGACACCCTGTCGACCCTGCGCCCGGTGCGCGTCTCGTCGTGCTGGCCTCCGGCGGAGGCTCCAACCTCGCGGCGCTGCTCGCCGCCCACGACGATGCCGCCTACGGGGCGCGCGTCGTCGGCGTCGTCTCCGACAAGCCCGGGGCCGGGGCGCTCGAGCTGGCTCGCCGGGCCGGCGTGCCGTCCGTCGTGGTGGCCCCGGGAGACTTCGCGGACCGCGCCGCGTGGAACCGCGGGCTCGGCGAGGCCGTCGCGGTGTTCCAGCCCGACCACGTGGTGCTCGCCGGGTTCATGCGCATCCTCGCCCCGACGTTCCTCGAGCAGTTCCCCGGCCGGGTCGTGAACACCCACCCGGCGCTGCTGCCGGCGTTCCCGGGGGCGCACGGCGTCCGGGACGCCCTCGCCTACGGGGTCAGGGTCACCGGCTGCACGGTCCACGTGGTCGACGACGGCGTCGACACCGGGCCGATCATCGCCCAGACGGCGGTGCCCGTCCTGGACGGCGACGACGAGGAGACCCTGCACGAGCGCATCAAGGTCGCCGAGCGGTCGCTGCTCGTGGAGACCGTGGGGCGCATCGCGCGCGAGGGGCTGCGGGTCGAGGGGCGCCAGGCCGTCGTCGGCCCCTGAGGCGAGGTTGTGGGCGCGAAATCTGGCCCGAAATGCACTGTAGGGGCTATTTGTCACCCCAGATTTCGCGCCCACAACACCGGGGGTCAGGCGGCGGACCACCCGCCGTCGGAGGCGACGACCTGACCGTTGACGTTCGTGGAGTCGGCTGACAGCAGGAACGTGATCGACGCCGCGAGCTGCTCCGGCATCGCGATGTCCGCCATGATCCCCATCGCCGACCGGACCCGGCCCATGCCGAACTCGTCGACGTCCCGCGGCTGCATCCCGGTGGCCACCCCGCCCGGGGCGACGGCGTTCACCCGCACCCCCGTGCCGGTGTACATGAAGGCCGCGTTCTTGGTCAGGCCCACTACCGCGTGCTTGGACGCCGTGTACGCCGCGCCGGACGCCGACCCGCGCAGGCCCGCCTCCGAGGCGACGTTGACGATCCGGCCCTCGGCGGCCGCGAGCATGCCGGGGACGACCGCGCGCATGAGCTTCATCGTGCCGGTGACGTTGACCGCGAACACCTTCTCCCACGTCGCGTCGTCGACGGTGTGCACCGCCGCGAACCGGTCCATGATCCCGGCAATGTTCGCCAGGGCGTGGACCCGGTCGCCGGCGGCCTCGACGATGCGGGCGACGCCGGCGTCGTCGGTGATGTCCGCGACGACGGTGACGATCTCCGCCCCCGCCGGGAGCTCGGTCTCCGCCACGAGCTCGTCCAGCCCGGCCCGGGTCATGTCGACGGCGACGACACGGCCACCCTCGCGTGCCACGCGAGAGGCGGTCGCACGACCGATGCCGGAGGCTGCTCCGGTCACGACGACGGTCTGGCCCGCGAAGCGCCCGGCCGAGACGTGCTCGACCCACTCGGCGGGCTCGGTGCCGCCGGTGCTCCCGACCCCCGCTGCGGTCACGTCCGCACCGTCGCCGTCGGCCTCGGCCGTCGCGGGCGCGTCGGCTCCGGCCGCCCGCAGCTCCGCGGCGCGGGCGACGAGGGCCTCGGCAGCCTCGGCGGAGAACTTGCCGCGTGACAGCTTCACGAGCTTGGCGAGGCTGAGTCGGCGGGCGGGTGCGAGCGAGCCGACGCTCGCGCCGGCCTCCGTCAGCATCTCGGTGAGCGCCTGCTCCCCGACGGGGTCGGCGAGCCACTGCGCGACGGTGTTCTTCAGGGTCAGGTCGGACATGGTGACGTACTTCCTCCGGATCGCACCGGACACACCTGTCCGGTTCTTTCCACCTAAAGTAGCACCGTGAGCACACAGGCGGGCGAGGCCTCGCGGAGGGCGAACGCGGGCCCCCGGGCGGCCGCGCGCAACCGGGCCGCGCTCCTCGCGGCGGCGCGGGAGATCTTCGCCGAGCACGGGGCGCATGCGCCGCTCAACGCCGTCGCCCGCCGGGCCGGTGTGGGGCAGGGGAGCCTCTACCGCCACTTCCCCGACCGGATCGCGCTGGTGCTCGCCCTCTTCGAGGAGCAGGTCAGCACCGTCGAGGAGATCGCGAACGACCCCGAGGTGACCCTCGCGGACCTCCTGGGCCTGGTCACCCGGCACGCCATCGAGTCCGTGGTCAGCATCGACCTCGCGACGGCATCGCCCGAGTCGCGCCCCGACCCCCGGCTCGTCGACCTGCGGGACCGCACCGCCGACGTCCTCGGCTCCCGGCTCGACCGGGCGCTCGCCGACGGCGAGGTCCGGCCGGGGACCACCGTCGAGGACGTCCTCCTCGGCGTCGAGATGGTCGCCGCCGCGCTCACCCGCCGACCCGCGGCCGACCGGGAGCAGTACGCGCAGCGTGCCTGGCGGCTCCTCGGGATGAAGATGACGGCCCCCGGCCGGTAGGATCGGCCCCGGTCGTGACTGGCGAAGGTGGACAACCACCGGGGAGCGGCCGATCCGACCGGCGTGCACGGCGTCGGGACGGACCACCGTGCGCGCCGCCCGCCTGGGTGCCAGGGTTTCCGCGAAGGCCACACCCGAGGAGACCACCACGATGTCCGGTGCCCCCACGTCCCCCGACGTCCAGCTCGCCGACGACGCCCGGCGACCCGTCCGCCGCGCGCTGCTCAGCGTCTACGACAAGTCCGGGCTCACCGAGCTCGCCACCGCCCTGCACGCCGCGGGCGTCGAGCTCGTGTCGACCGGGTCCACGGCGGCGCGCATCGCCGACGCGGGGGTCCCCGTGACGCGCGTCGAGGAGCTGACCGGGTTCCCCGAGTGCCTCGAGGGCCGCGTCAAGACGCTGCACCCCCGCGTGCACGCCGGCATCCTCGCGGACACCCGCAAGGAGGACCACCTGCGCCAGCTCGCCGAGCTGGAGATCGACACCTTCGAGCTCGTCGTGGTGAACCTCTACCCGTTCGCCGAGACGGTCGCCTCGGGTGCCGCGCCGGACGACGTCGTCGAGCAGATCGACATCGGCGGCCCCTCCATGGTCCGGGCCGCCGCGAAGAACCATCCGAGCGTCGCCGTCGTCGTCGACCCCGCGCGGTACGACGACGTCGCCGCGGGCGTCCGGGACGGCGGCTTCACCTTCGCCCAGCGCAAGCGGCTCGCGGCGGCGGCGTTCGCGCACACCGCGGCGTACGACGTCGCCGTCTCGTCGTGGTTCGCCTCGGTGTACGCACCGGACGAGGCCGCCGTCGAGTCGGGACTGCCCGACGTCACCGGCGCCACCTGGGAGCGCAGCGACGTGCTGCGCTACGGCGAGAACCCGCACCAGCGGGCAGCGCTGTACGGCCGCACCGACGGCACGGTCGGCCTGGCGCAGGCCACCCAGCTCCACGGCAAGGCGATGAGCTACAACAACTACGTCGACGCCGACGCCGCCTGGCGGGCAGCGCACGACCACGCCGAGCCGGCGGTGGCCATCATCAAGCACGCCAACCCGTGCGGCATCGCCGTCGGCGCCGACGTCGCCCAGGCGCACGCGCGCGCCCACGCGACCGACCCGGTCTCCGCCTACGGCGGCGTCATCGCGGCCAACCGCGTGGTCACGAAGGCCGCGGCCGAGCAGATCGCACCGGTGTTCACCGAGGTCGTCGTAGCCCCCGGGTTCGAGCCCGCGGCGCTCGAGGTGCTGCAGGCCAAGAAGAACGTGCGCCTGCTGACGATCGACGCCGCCGGGGCCACCCCCGCCGCCGTCGAGATGCGTCCCGTCTCGGGCGGTCTGCTCGTCCAGGAGGTCGACCGGTTCCAGGCCGACGGCGACGACCCGGCGTCCTGGACGCTCGCCGCCGGTGACGTCGCCGACGACGCCACGCTCGCGGACCTGGTGTTCGCCTGGCGCGCGGTCCGGGCGGCCAAGTCCAACGCGATCCTGCTCGCCCACGACGGCGCGGCCGTCGGCATCGGCATGGGGCAGGTCAACCGCGTGGACTCCTGCCGCCTGTCCGTCGAGCGCGCCAACACCCTCGCGGACGGCGCCGAGCGGGCCCGCGGCGCGGTCGCGGCCTCCGACGCGTTCTTCCCGTTCGCCGACGGCCTGCAGGTGCTGCTCGATGCCGGGGTGCGCGCCGTCGTCCAGCCCGGCGGATCGATCCGCGACGAGGAGGTCGTCGCGGCCGCACAGGCGGCCGGCGTGACCATGTACCTCACGGGGACCCGCCACTTCGCGCACTGACTACAGGGGCAGGTCACGCCAGCGCACGGCCGGGTCCGCGGCGCGGTCGAGGTCCACCTCGACCGCGCCCGCCCCGCCCAGCAGGCGGCGCAGACCGCCGACGTCGCGCGGCGAGTCGGCGACCACGGCCGCGCGGAGCACCCGTCGCGGCCCGGCCCCCGGGGCGAGGTACAGCGCGGCCCAGCCCGCCCCCAGCGGCCGGACCACGACGTCCTCGTCACCGTGCCGCACGCCGAAGAACGCGAGGTCGTGCCCGAGCTGCTGCGAGAACACGTACGGCGCCGGCGGGTGCGGGACGGCGGGCAGTGCCAGGAGCTCGCGCACGGTGGCGTCGGGATCGGTCAGCGCGCTGCTCCAGTGCCCGCCGGGGACCGTGCCGAACACCGGGTGCGGGCGGGCGGCGCAGTCGCCGACCGCCCACACGCGCTGCCGGAGCTCCGGCGCGGCGTCGGAGCGCCACCGGCCTGCACCGTCCACCGGGACCCGTCCGTCCGCCGTCAGGGCGAGGTCGGGCCAGGAGGCCTCGAGCCACGCGGTCGCCGGGCGGGCACCGACGGCGGCCAGGACGACGTCGGCGCCGAGGCGCCCCGTGGCCGTCCGGACCCCGCCGGCGTCCACGTCCAGGACCGGGGTCGCGAGCCGGAGGCCCACCCCCGCCTCGGCGTACCACGGCACCGTCCGCGCCCCGACGTCGCCGAGCTGGCGCTCCAGCGGGGCGGCCGCCGCCTCGACGACCGTCACGTCGACGCCCCGGGCGGCGGCGACCCCGGCGACCTCTGCCCCGACCCACCCGGCACCGACCACGACGAGCCGGCTGCCGGGCCGGAGCCTGTCGCGCAGCCGGTCCGCGTCCGCGGCGGAGTGGAGCGTCAGGGCGTCGGCCCAGGGGGAGACCGCGCGGGAGCCGACGGCGAGCACCACCGCGTCCGCCGTCACGTCCCCGTCGTCGGTGCTGACCCGCACGCCGTCGTCCCGGACGTCCAGGGCGGTCGCACGCGCGGCCAGCCGGGCGTCGGCGAGCTCGGTCACGTCGGTGTCGAGCTCCCCGGAGAGCCAGGCCGGCTCGGGGCGCGCGAAGAGCTCCTTGGACAGCGGGGGACGGTCGTACGGGGGGACGCCCTCGTCGCCCAGCAGGGTGACCGGTCCGTCGAACCCGTGGTCGCGCAGCGCGCCGACCGTCCGGGCACCGGCGAGACCGGCGCCGACCACGACGACGGAACGAGGGGTGGGGGAGGCGTCAGGCAGCACGGACCCACGCTAGCGCGGGCCGGCGAGCGTCCCGTGGCAGGTAGGCTCGAAGCCGTGGTCCCTGATGCCGACGCCCGCGCGCAGCCGCACTGGCACGCCGTCGACGCCGCCCCGCACGCCGGGGCACGTCCGGTGCGCAGCCCCGTGCCGGCGATCCTCGTCGTCCTGGCCGGCATCGTCCTGGCCGTGCTGCTCGGTATGACGGTCGGCGCGCGGCTCGGCTCGCTGACGATCGCCGCGACCCTCGCCGTGGCCGGAGTCTGGCGGGCCGTGTCGCCCTCCGGCCCCGTGGGCCTGGCCATCCGCAGCCGCGGGTTCGACGTCTTCCTGTGCTTGTCCGTGGCCAGCGTGATGGGCGTGCTGGCGCTGACCGCTCCCGGGGTCTGACCGGCTCGGTGCCCCGTCAGCCCTCGCGGCGACGCTCGGAGCGCCGCCGCGAGGGACGAGCAGGGACCGGGTCAGGGCCGGGTCGGGGGCTTCGGCTCGTCGCCGGTCTCCGACGCGTCGACGGGGGTCGTCGAGTCGGTGGTCTCGGTGCCGGCGGTCGCGGGGTCGGAGGTCTCGGCGACGGTGGTCTCCGCGGCGACCGGCTGCCCGGTCTCGTCGGCGACGACCTCCGTCTCCTCGACGACCTCCGTCTCGGCCACCGTCGTCACGGCGGCGTCGTCGGCCACCGCCTTGGCGGCGGCCACCTCGGCGACCTCCTCCAGCGTGCCCTCGGGCGGGTAGGTCGCCGTGCCCGGCTGCTCCTCCCAGCCGTCCGCCGGCGTGAGGGCCGGCATCGGGGCGAACGCCCGGGCGAAGAGCGCGGCCAGGGCCGCACCGGCCAGCGGCGCGACGAAGAACAGCCAGAGCTGCGGGCCGACGCCGCCGTCGCCCCAGGCGTCGGGGGAGATGACGGAGGCGAGCGAGCGGGCCGGGTTGAACGACGTGTTCGTGACGGGCCACGAGACGATGTGCAGCGCCGCGAGGGTCAGGCCGATCACCACGGGGGCGTAGGCCACCTTGGCGCGGGCGTTCGTCACCGCGAGGATGACGCCCACGAACACCACGGCGATGAGGACCTCGACGATCGCGGCGGTCGCGAGGTCGAACGTCGACTGCCCCTGGGTGAGCGTGAACAGCGGCGAGTGGTCGCCGTACCCGTTGGCGGTGGCGGCCAGGACCTCGCCCTTCGACGTGGAGCCGACCAACGCCGGGAAGGAGCCCGGGATGATGAGCAGGAGCAGCGCACCGCAGGCGGCGGCGCCGACGAGCTGCGCCAGCCAGTAGGGGGCGAGGTCGGCCCAGCTCGACCGGCCGGCGAGCGTGAGGCCGAACGTCACCGCGGGGTTGAAGTGGCCGCCCGAGATGTGGCCGAGGCCGGCGATCACCGCGATGAGGGCGATGCCACCGGCGAGCGCCACCGGGATGATCTGGCCACCGTTGAGGGCGTTGAACGTCGCCGTGCCGACGATGCCGAGCACGAGGACGAAGGTGCCGAACGCCTCGACGCACATCCGGGTGAAGAGTCGTGGCACCGGGGCGGCCTCGAGGTCGGTCTGTGTCGCGGTTGCCTGGGACATGGAGGTCCTTTGCTGGTCGTCGGGTGAAGGTCTCGTCGCGCCCTGCGGGCGCGGCGGCGATGCTGGCACCGGTTCCTGTGAGCCCCCTGAGCCTTCCGACTCCCCGAGTCCCAGGTCACAGCGCGGTCCCTCGGGGGCACGCTACCGGCTCGCGCCCTCGGCGGCAGCCCATCGCGCCGACGGGGACCGGACGAGCCAGGGGGTGACGGCACGGGCCAGGTGCGCCAGAGTAGGGGCCATGACGACACCTGTGAACGTGACCGTGACCGGTGCCGCCGGCCAGATCGGGTACGCGCTGCTCTTCCGGATCGCGTCGGGCGCGATGCTCGGCCCGGACACCCCGGTGCGGCTCCGGCTCCTCGAGATCCCGCAGGCCGTGCGGGCCGCCGAGGGCACGGCGATGGAGCTCGACGACTGCGCGTTCCCGCTGCTGGCGGGCATCGACATCCACGACGACCCGGCGCAGGGGTTCGCCGGGACGAACATCGCCCTGCTCGTGGGTGCGCGTCCCCGCGGGCCGGGCATGGAGCGCGCCGACCTGCTGGAGGCCAACGGCGGCATCTTCGGCCCGCAGGGCAAGGCCATCAACGACGGCGCGGCCGACGACGTCCGCGTCCTCGTCGTCGGCAACCCGGCGAACACCAACGCGCTCATCGCCGCGGCGCACGCTCCCGACGTGCCGGCCGAGCGGTTCACCGCGATGACGCGGCTGGACCACAACCGTGCGCTCTCCCAGGTCGCCGCCCGTGCCGGTGTGCCGGTCGCCGACGTCCGGCGCCTCACGATCTGGGGCAACCACTCCGCGACGCAGTACCCGGACCTGTTCCACGCCGACGTCGCCGGCACGCCCGGCGGGACCCTGACGGCCGACACGGCGTGGCTCACGGACGAGTTCATCCCGACGGTGGCCAAGCGCGGCGCGGCGATCATCGACGCCCGCGGCGCGTCGTCGGCGGCCTCGGCCGCCAACGCCGCGATCGAGCACACGCGCGACTGGGTCCTGGGCACCCCCGAGGGCGACTGGACCAGCGCCGGCGTGGTGTCGACGGGCGAGTACGGCGTGCCGGAGGGGCTCGTGTGCTCGTTCCCCGTGACGTCGTCGGGCGGCGACTGGCAGGTGGTGGAAGGTCTCGAGATCGACGCGTTCTCCCGCGAGCGCATCGACGCCAGCGTGGCGGAGCTGACGGCGGAGCGGGACGCCGTGCGGAGCCTCGGCCTGGTCTGACCCGCCGGACGGCGGCCCGGGCGCGGAAAAGGCGTCGAGATCCGTCGGCCCGGCGACCTAGTCTCGGGAGGTGATCGACGCGACCACCTCAGCACCGCCGATACCGGACGTCCCGGTCCCGGCCGACGACCCGTCACGCCGGCTGGACTGGCGGCGGCTGCGCAGCCCGGTCTCCACGGCGGCCGTCGTCGCCCTGACCCTGGGTGCGGTCGGTACCGCCGTCGGGACGGTCGTGGCCGGCGAGCTCGCCGCGTCGCCGGGGACCACCGGCGTCGTGCTGCTCGCCCTCTGCCTGGTGGGCGGCGCGCTGCTCGACGCCGCGGGTCAGGTCGCCTGGGCCGGTGTCGTGGACCGGGCCGAGGGTCGCCTGCGCGGCGACCTGCTCAGCGCCGCGCTGCACCAGCCGATCGAGGTCCTCGGCGAGCAGGCGGTGGGCGAGGTGCTGGACCGGGTCGACGACGACACGCACGCCGTCGGCGCGCTCGCCCGCCGCCAGCTGTGGAGCATGGGTCGCACCGTGGTCGGGGTGGTGCCGATCTGGGTGGTGGCCGGGGTCACGTGGTGGCCCGCCTTCTTCCTGTTCCCGGTGCTCGGGGTGGGCACGTGGTGGACGGTGCGGTCGCTCCTGGGGGAGATCGCGCGCCGCAAGGTGGTCGAGGAGCGGGCCTGGACGGACGACGCCGCCGTCCTGGAGGAGGGCGTCGCAGCGCGCGACGACCTGCGGACCGCGGGTGGTCAGGCCTTCGCGCTGCGCCGGCTGGCCGAGATGTCCGCCGTCGTGCACGGGGCGCTGCTGAACGTGGTGCGGGTGGAGACACGGATGATGGCCCGGGTCGGTGTGCTGCTGCACGCGCTGCTCGCCGGTGTCGTGGTGTCGGGCGTGGCGCTCGCCGTCGCGGGCGACATGTCCGTCGAGCGGCTCGTCACCCTGTTCCTCGTCACCTCGCTGTTCGTCGGGCAGATCGACCGGCTGGCGCAGCACCTGCCCGACCTCCAGGAGGGGCTCGGCGCGGTGGTGCGCATCCGCCAGCTCCTGGACACGGAGCCGGAGCCGGTGGGCGGGCTCCCGCTGCCGGAGCGGCCGCTCGAGATCGAGGTGCGGGACCTGGACTTCGCCTACACCGAGGGCACGTTCGCGCTGCGAGGCGTCTCGCTGTCGGTGCCGGCGGGGCAGACGGTGGCCTTCGTGGGACGCACCGGGTCGGGCAAGACGACGCTCGCGTCGCTGCTGTCCCGTGCCGTCGAACCGCCCCGGGACGCGGTGTTCCTCGGTGGCGTGGACGTCCGTGACGCCGACCTGCAGCAGCTGCGAGCCGGGATCGGGGTGGTCACGCAGCGCACCGAGATCGTCGCCGGGACGCTCGCGGAGAACATCGCCCTGTTCGCCGACCTGCCGCGTCGCGACGTCGAGGAGGCCGTGGTCGAGCTCGGCCTGACCGAGTGGGTGGCCGGTCTGTCCGACGGCCTCGATACCCTCCTGGGTCCGGGCGGGACGTCGCTGTCCGCGGGCGAGGAGCAGCTCGTGGCGTTCGCGCGGCTCCTGGTCCGGGACGTCCGCGTCGTCGTGCTCGACGAGGCCACAGCACGGATGGACCCGCACACCGAGGCGCGCGTGGTCGCGGCGGCCGACCGCCTCCTGACCGGGCGGACCGGCGTCGTCGTCGCGCACCGGCTCGGCACCGTGGAGCGCGCGGACCGTGTGGTGGTGCTGGACCACGGCCGCGTCGTGCAGCAGGGCCCGCGGGCGGAGCTCGCCGAGCAGGAAGGCGCGTTCCGGGACCTGCTGCTGGCGAGCCGCACCGGCGGGGACGACGTCCTCGACGGTCCCGCACCGCGCGCGGCGCACGACGTCGACGACGGCGACACGACCGCCGCGCGCCCCGGGGGGATCGGCGCCCGCCGGCGGACGGGGGAGCCGCCCGTGCTCGACGAGCCGGGCCACGGTCCGAGCCTGACCCGGAGCGTCCTGCACGCGCTGGTGACCAAGCCTCGCTGGGGCGCCGGCGGCGCCGTGCTGTTCCTGCTGGCGAGCTTGTTCGCCGCCCAGGGGGCGCTCGCCGGGTTCCTGTGGGGCCGCTCCGTCGAGTCGTTGGCGGAGGGCAGTGAACCGTGGCTCCTGACCGGGCTGCTCGCGGTGATGCTGATCGTGGCGCCGCTGTGCCTGGCGCTGGCGGTGCGGCTGTACCCGTCGTGGTGGATCGAGCTGCTCCTGCGGGTGCGGGTGGCGGTGCTCGAGGGCCAGACGCGTCAGCGTCGGCTGCGGCGGACGCCGCCCGGCGAGGTGGTCGCCCGGGCCCTGGACGCCGACCGGTTCGTCCTCTACGTCGACCGGTGGGTCGACCTGCTCAACGGGTTCGTCGTCGTGCTGGTCACCTGGCTCGTGAGCGGCGAGGCGCTGGCCGGCGTGGTGCTGCTGGCGGTCATGGGGGTGACGGCGGTCAGTGCGCTGGCCGGCCGGCCGATCGCCGGGCGGACCGCCACGCGGTCGGCAGAGGCCCGGGCCGGCTTCGGGCGAGCCCTGGTCTCGGCGCTGGACGCCGCGCGCACCGTGAAGCTCGCCGCCCGCACCCCGGACGTGCACCGGCACCTGCGGCAGGTGGACGCGGGCCGCGTGGGGGCCGCGATCCGCGAGCACCGGGTGCAGGCGGTGCTGGACGGCATCCCGACGGTCATGGTGCAGGCCGGCGTGGTCGCGGCGTGGGCGCTGCTGCTCGCCGGGACCTGGGACCTGGCGACGACGCTGCTCGTCACCGCCGCCGTGGGCGGGTTCGCCTACTTCGGCGTCGTCGCGGGCGCGGTCATCACCGAGGCGCCGGGCACGCGGAGCTGGTTGCGCGCGACGTCGTCGTTCGCGGCGGGCGCGGACCTGACGCGGCTGCCGGCCGGCGTCGACCTGACGGCAGGGACGGCGCCGGCGCCGGCGCGGGTGCCGACGGGCACGGCGGTCGGTGCCGACCGGTTCGAGCGGCTCGCGCTGCGCGGGCTGGAGGCCGTGCACGACGACGGCACGATCGGTGTCACCGGGGTCGAGCTGGAGGTGCGGCGCGGCGAGCTGGTGCTGCTGCTCGGGCAGGTCGGGTCGGGCAAGTCCAGCCTGCTGTCCGCCCTGGCGGGCCTGATGGCGCACCGGGGCACGATCGCCTGGAACGAGACGGCGGTGACCGATCCCGAGGTGTTCCTGCGGCCGGGCCGGGTGGCCCACGTCGCCCAGGTGCCCCGGGTGCTGTCCGGGACGTTCACCGAGAACGTGCGCCTGGACCACGACCGGCAGGTGGCCGGACCGCTCGAGGCGGCACGCATGGGCGCCGACGTCGCGGACGCGGGAGGCCCGGACGCGCTGGTGGGGCACCGGGGCGTGCGGCTCTCGGGTGGTCAGGTGCAGCGGCTGGCCCTGGCGCGGGCTCTGGCGACGGACGCCGAGGTGCTCCTCGCGGACGACGTGTCGAGCGCCCTGGACGCCGCCACGGAGATCGAGCTGTGGGTGTCGCTCCGCGAGCGGGGTACCACGGTGATCGGCTCCACCTCGAAGCGGGCGGCGTTGGCCCGGGCCGATCGCGTCGTCGTGCTCACCGAGGGCCGGGTGGCCGCCGTGGGGCCCTGGCGCCAGCTGGCGGCGAGGTGGTCGCACCTGGCCGGGTGACGCTGAGGCCTTGCTGCAAGCGTTCTGCAAGGTTACAGTCAGGGCGGCCAGTCGACGAAGGAGTCCCTCATGCGCCCACCCCTGCGCCGCGGTGTCGCGGCGCTCGCCGCCACCGCCCTGCTCGCCACCACCGCCGCCGGAGTCGCCGTGGCGACCACGGCGGCCGCCGACGAGGAGCGCACCGCGACGCTCGTCGGCGACCTCCAGACGGCGCTCGGGTGCGCCGAGGACTGGGACCCGACCTGCGCGGCGACCACGCTGGAGCCCGCGGGCGACGGCACCTACACCGCCGAGTACGACCTGCCGGCCGGCAGCTACGAGTACAAGGTCGCCCTCGACGGCGCCTGGGACGAGGCCTACGGACGCGACGGCACCGACGCCGACGCCCCGCTCGTCCTCGGCGGTGACGCCCGCGTCCGGGTCACCTACGACGACGCGACGCACCGCACCGCCCTCACCCCGCTCGGTCTCGCCGGGGAGTACGACGACGCCGCGGACGGCGGGCTCGTGGTGCCGCCCGTGCGCCAGGCCGGGTCCGACGAGCGGTTCTACTTCGTCATGACCGACCGGTTCGCCAACGGCGACCCGTCGAACGACACCGGCGGGCTCGAGGGCGACCGGCTCGACCACGGGTTCGACCCGACGGACAAGGGCTTCTACCAGGGCGGCGACCTGGCCGGTCTGCACGAGAACCTCGACTACATCGAGGGGCTGGGCACGACGGCGATCTGGCTGACGCCGTCCTTCCTCAACCGCCCCGTGCAGGGCACGGGCGACGACGCCAGCGCCGGCTACCACGGGTACTGGATCACCGACTTCACGCAGATCGACCCGCACCTGGGCACCAACGCCGAGCTCGAGGCCCTCATCGCCGACGCCCACGAGCGCGGCATCAAGGTCTACTTCGACATCATCACCAACCACACGGCCGACGTGGTCGACTACGCCGAGGGCGAGTACTCCTACGTCGACCAGGCCACCTCGCCGTACACGGACGCCGACGGCCAGGTGTTCGACCCGGCCGACGTCGCGGGCACCGCCGACTTCCCCGCGCTCGACGCCGCGACGTCGTTCCCGTACACGCCCGTCGTCGCACCCCAGGACGCGGACGTCAAGGTCCCGGCCTGGCTCAACGACCCGACGCTCTACCACAACCGCGGCAACTCGACCTGGAGCGGGGAGTCGGTCACCTACGGCGACTTCGACGGGCTCGACGACCTGATGACCGAGCACCCGACGGTCGTGAACGGGTTCGTCGAGGTGTACCAGGGCTGGATCGACCTCGGCATCGACGGCTTCCGCATCGACACGGTCAAGCACGTGAACCCGGAGTTCTGGGAGACCTGGTCCGCCGAGGTCATGGACTACGCCCGCGCGCAGGGCAACGACGAGTTCTTCATGTTCGGCGAGGTGTACGACGCCGACGCGCGCCTGCTCTCGCCGTACGTGCGTGACACGGAGATGAGCTCGGTGCTGGACTTCGCCTTCCAGGCGTCGGCCACCAGCTTCGCGAGCGGCAACAGCGCCAAGGGTCTCGCGAGCCTCTTCGCGAGCGACGACCGGTACACCACCCCGGACACCTCGGCCGCGGCGCTGCCCACCTTCCTGGGCAACCACGACATGGGCCGCGTGGGCTTCATGCTCGCCAACACCGACGACCCGCTCGCCCGCGACGAGCTCGCCCACGAGCTGATGTACCTCACCCGTGGCCAGCCGGTCGTCTACTACGGCGACGAGCAGGGCTTCGCGGGCTCCGGCGGCGACAAGGACGCCCGCCAGACGCTCTTCGCCACGCAGGTGGACTCGTACGCGGACCAGCCGCTCGTCACCGGCGAGACCGCCGGCAGCCAGGACCGCTACGGGACCGACGCCCCGCTGTACGCGCACATCGCCGAGCTCGCCGCCCTGCGTGACGCGCACCCGGCCTTGGCGACCGGCGCGCAGGTCGAGCGTCACGTCGCCGACGGCGCGGGGGTCTACGCCTTCAGCCGCATCGACCGCGAGGAGAAGGTCGAGCACCTCGTCGCGCTGAACAACGCGGCGGAGGCGCGTGCGGCGACGTTCACGACCCTCACGCCGGGCGCCTCGTACGACGTGCTGCACGGCGACGCGAACCCCGTCACCGCGGACGCCGAGGGCACCGTGACGCTGGACGTCCCGGCGACCTCCGCCGTCGTCCTGGTCGCCGACCGCGCCGTGGGTGCCGACGCCGACGGCAGCATCGCCGTCGAGGTGCCGGCCGCCGGCGCCGCCGTGACCGGCACCGCGCCGGTCGCGGCGACCGTCGACGACGCGTGGGCCGAGACGTCCTTCGCCTGGCGCGAGGTCGGCACGGCCGAGTGGCAGCACCTCGGCACCGCCGAGGACACCACGCCGCGGGTCTTCCACGACGTCGACGACCTGCCCGAGGGCACCCTCGTGGAGTACCGTGCCGTGACCGTCGACGCCGACGGTGACCGGTCGGCCGCCTCGACGTTCGCCTCCGTCGGGGTCGACGTCTCGGGTGCCGTCGGCGACGTCGAGCCCGAGCCCGAGATCGACATGGTCACGGTGCCCGGCAGCCACAACAGCGAGATGGGCTGTGCGGGCGACTGGACGCCGGACTGCGAGGGAGCCCGGCTGACCGAGCGGGCCGACGGCGTCTGGTCCGGCACCTTCGACGTGCCGGCCGGGGAGTACGAGTACAAGGTCGCCCTCAACGGCTCGTGGGACGTGAACTACGGCGCAGGCGGTGTACAGGGCGGAGCCAACGCGACGTACACCCATGACGGCGGCGAGATCACCTTCTTCTGGGACCCGGCGAGCAAGGACTTCTCCTCGACGGCCCAGGGGCCGATCGTCACCCTCCCCGGTTCGTACCAGGACCAGGTGGGCTGCCCCGCGGCGTGGGCGCCGGACTGCCTCGCCACCTGGCTCAAGGACCCCGACGGCGACGGCACGTACACCTGGTCGACCGACGCGCTCGACGGCGGCGCCTACGAGACGAAGGTCGCCCACGGCCTGAGCTGGGCCGAGAACTACGGCGTCGGCGGAGCGCCGGACGGCGCCAACTACTCCTTCAGCGTCGGCGACGGTGAGACGGTCGAGTTCTCCTACGACCTCGCCACGCACGAGCTGACGATCGAGGTGGCGAACCCACCGCTCGCCGGCACGGGGCAGCAGGCGGCGCACTGGGTGCGCGGTGGCCTGCTGCTCGCGCCCGCCGACCTGGGCACGGGCGACGGGTGGACGCTGTGGACGGCCCCGTCCGGTGGCCTCGAGGTGACCGACGGCGCGGTGACCGGCCCGGACGGCGGCGACCTGCCGGACGGCGCGGCCTCGTACGCCCTGGAGGCGGGCGGTGACGCGCCCGACGACGTCGCCGCCGACTTCCCGGCGCTGGCGGGCCACGCGACGCTCGTGCCGACGTCGGACGGCGAACCGCTGGACCGCGAGACCGTCGAGGCGCTGCTGACGGGCCAGCTGCTGCTGACCCGTTCCGACGGTGACACGCTCACGGCCGCCACCGGCGTGCAGCTCCCCGGCGTGCTGGACGACCTGTACGCCGAAGCCGCCGCGAACCGTACATGGGGCACCGTCGTGCACCCGAACCGCAAGTGGGCGTCCTTCGCGCTCTGGGCACCCACGGCCCAGGACGTCGACCTGCTCGTCTGGCCGGAGGGCCGGGACCTGGACGCCGACCCCGACCGGTTCGACACCGCACGCCAGAGCGACGGGGCCTGGACACTCGACGGCAAGCGGGAGGACAAGAGGTACCCCTGGGTCGGCGCCCGATACCGGTTCGCCGTCGAGGTGTACGTCCCCGGCACCGGTCAGGTGGAGACGAACGTCGTCACGGACCCGTACTCCGTCGCCCTGACGCGGGACTCGACCCACTCGGTGGTGGTCTCGTTGGAGGACAAGCGCTGGCAGCCGAAGGTGTGGCGGACCACGCCGCAACCGGTCGTGGAACGCCCCGTCGACCAGACGATCTACGAGCTGCACGTGCGGGACTTCTCGATCGCGGACACCACCGTGCCCGCCGAGCGGCGCGGCACGTACCTGGCCTTCGCCGAGGACGGCTCGGACGGCATGACGCACCTGCGCGAGCTGGCCGCGGCCGGCATGACGACGGTGCACCTGCTGCCGACGTTCGACATCGCCACGATCCCCGAGGACCCGGCCGACCAGGAGACCACCGGCGACCTGAGCGGCTACGCGCCGGACTCCGAGGAGCAGCAGGCCGCGGTGGCCGAGGTGCAGGCCACCGACGCCTTCAACTGGGGCTACGACCCGTACCACTTCACGACGCCGGAGGGGTCGTACGCGGTCCGGGCCGACGGCGGGGCCCGGGTGGCGGAGTTCCGCACCATGGTGGGCTCGCTCCACGACTCCGGCCTCCAGGTGGTGCTCGACCAGGTGTTCAACCACACGGCGGCCAGCGGGCAGGACGCGAAGAGCGTGCTCGACCGGGTCGTGCCCGGCTACTACCACCGGCAGGACCCCACCACGGGGGCCGTGGAGACCAGCACGTGCTGCCAGAACGTCGCCACGGAGCACGCGATGGCCGAGCAGCTGATGGTGGACTCCGTGGTGACGTGGGCCCGCGACTACAAGGTCGACGGGTTCCGGTTCGACCTCATGGGCCACCACAGCCGGGAGAACATGCTCGCGGTGCGCGAGGCGCTGGACGAGCTCACCCCGGCGGAGGACGGCGTGGACGGCTCCGCGGTCTACCTCTACGGCGAGGGCTGGAACTTCGGGGAGGTCGCCGACGGCGCCCTGTTCGAGCAGGCCACGCAGGGCAACCTGGGTGGCACCGGGATCGGCACGTTCAGCGACCGGCTGCGCGACGCCGTGCACGGCGGGTCGCCCGTGGACGGCGCGTCCACCTTCACACAGGGCTTCGGCACCGGGCTGTTCACCGACCCGAACGGGCGCGAGGCGCGCACAGGTGAGCCCGGCACGGTGAACGACGGCGGGGACGATGAGGCGGCCGACCTCGGCCACCAGACCGACCTGGTGCGCCTCGGGCTCGCCGGCAACCTCCGGGACTTCTCGTTCGTGGCCTCCGACGGCGAGCCCACCCGGGGCGAGGACCTCGACTACCGCGGGTCGCCGGCGGGGTACGCCGACTCCCCGGAGGAGGTGGTCACCTACGTCGACGCGCACGACAACGAGACGCTCTTCGACCTGCTGGCGCTCAAGCTGCCGACCGAGACGTCGATGGCCGACCGGGTGCGCATGAACACCGTGTCCCTGGCCACCACGGCGCTGGCCCAGACGCCCTCGTTCTGGCACGCGGGCACGGACCTGCTGCGGTCGAAGTCCCTCGACCGGAACTCCTACGACTCGGGCGACTGGTTCAACGCCATCGACTGGTCGGGCCAGGACAACGGGTTCGCCCGCGGGCTGCCGATGGCCGCGGACAACGCCGAGAAGTGGCCCCTCATGGCGCCGCTGCTGGCCGACCCGGCGCTGAAGCCCGCACCGGCGGACATCGAGGTGGCGTCCGCGCAGGCGCGCGAGCTGCTGGCGCTGCGTGGGTCCACGGACCTGTTCCGGCTCGGGTCGGCGGAGCTCATCGAGCAGAAGGTGTCGTTCCCCGCGTCCGGTCCGGACGCCCTGCCGGGCGTGATCGCGATGTCGGTCGACGACACGGCCGGCAGCACCGACGTCGACCCGGCGCTGGACGGGCTGCTCACCGTGTTCAACGCCTCGCCGGAACCCGTGACGGTGACGCTGGACGAGCTCGCCGGTCGCGACTTCGCGCTGTCGCCGGTCCAGCGTGACGGGGCAGACGCCGTCGTGCGGGAGACCACCTGGGACGCGGTGACCGGGCAGGTCACGGTGCCGGCCCGGACGGTGGCGGTGCTGGAGGACCCGCAGGGCTGAACAGCACGAGCTCGCTCGGAAAGCCCGCACCTTGACTTCGCGCAACGAAGTCAAGGTGCGGGCTTTTGCTGGTGAATGCCCGAAGTGTCGCGTCGTATGTCGTGACCAGATCGTGATGCCCGCGCGTTGACTTCGAGACTCGAAGACAGGAAAGTTGTCCCCGGCCTCCTTCCGGAGGCTTCGGTCCGGCCCAACGGGCACTGGTGGTGAAGGTCGCCGCCGGAGGACCCTCGACGACGAGAAGGAGCGCGAGGATGCGACTCGGCAAGAAGATGGGCGTGGTCGCCGCGGGTGCGGCGCTGGCGCTCACCCTGACTGCGTGCGCGGGCGAAGGCGCGGGCAGCGACAGCGGCAGCGAGGACAACACCGAGGCTGCGGCCGACGGCGACCTCTCCGTGGGTGTGGCGATGCCCACCGAGACCTCGGAGCGGTGGATCGCCGACGGCGACGCCGTCAAGTCCGGCCTCGAGGAGGCCGGCTACTCCGTCGACCTGCAGTTCGCGGGCGACGACATCCCCACCCAGACCCAGCAGATCGACGCGATGATCACCGGTGGCGCCGACGCGCTCATCATCGCCGCGATCGACGGCACGGCCCTGACGAGCCAGCTCGAGGCCGCTGCCGCCGCGGACATCCCGGTCATCTCCTACGACCGCCTGATCCGTGACAGCGAGAACGTGGACTTCTACGTCTCGTTCGACAACTACAAGGTCGGCGTCGCCCAGGCGACCGCCCTGCTGTCCGGGCTCGGCCTGACGGACGAGGCCGGCGAGCCCACCGGTGAGGAGGGCCCGTTCAACGTCGAGCTCTTCGCCGGCTCGCTGGACGACAACAACGCGCACTTCTTCTGGGACGGCGCGATGGACACCCTCAAGCCGTTCATGGACGACGGTTCGCTCGTGGTCCCCTCGGGCCAGACGGACATCGACCAGGCCGCCACCCTGCGCTGGCAGCAGGAGACCGCCCAGAAGCGCATGGAGGACCTGCTCACCTCCACGTACAACGACGGCACCGAGCTGCACGGCGTGCTCTCGCCGTACGACGGCCTCTCCCGCGGCATCATCACGGCGCTCCAGGGCGTCGGCATGGGCCCGACGATGGAGGACGGCCTGCCGGTCGTCACCGGCCAGGACGCCGAGATCGCCTCGGTCAAGCTGATCCAGGACGACGTGCAGCAGTCCACGATCTTCAAGGACACGCGCAAGCTCGCCGACCAGGCCGTCGTCGCCACCGAGTCCTACCTCGCGGGCGAGGAGCCCGAGGCGAACGACACCGAGACCTACGACAACGGCGTGAAGGTCGTGCCGTCGTACCTGCTCGAGGTCGACACCGTCTACGCGGACAACATCACGGAGCTGCTGGTCGACAGCGGTTACTGGACCCAGGAAGAGATCGACGCCGGTCAGGCCGAGTGATCCGATCCTGACCACCGGGCCCGCCGCC
>NZ_JALKAT010000026.1:0-53416 GCF_023015685.1 Isoptericola sp. S6320L | reverse complement strand
GTCGTACGTCACGTTCATGTTCGCCATGACAAAACTCCTCGTTCGTCGCCTCGGCCGGCCCCCTTGCCGGCCGCCCGTCGTCGAGCACGACCCTATCCGCCGCCGCGAGCAACGGTCGATGGGCAGACCTCCCCAAGCCGACCCCTCAGCCCGCGTCCTCCACGCCCTCGCCGAGCCGGCGCTCACGCTGCCTGCGCAGCTCCGTCAGGCGCCGCGACCGCTGCTCGGCGGTCAGCTCACCGACCCCGCCGTCCGGCAGGGGCCCCACCGGTCCGGAGAGACGCGCGCGGAACGCCCGGACGCCCAGCACCGCCGACGTCGCCAGCAGCACGACGGCGAGGAGACCCGCCACCAGATGCACGGCGCCGGACACCCCCGGGACCAGGGCGGTGATCGCCGCCGGCCAGGCCAACCCGGCCGGGAGCATCGCCAGGACGGTCCGGCCGTCCACGCTCCAGCCGGCGGCGTAGAACCGCATGACGGCGTCCGTGAACGGGGTGGCGCGCACCGGCTGCAGGGAGAGGGCGACCCGACCCACGGTGGGTGGGCCCAGGCTGCTGCCCCATACCGCGGTGGACGTGCGCGACAACCGTTCGCCGCGGTAGTCGCTCCGCAGCGCCCGCACCGCATAGGTGAAGGACAGCACCGCGAGCGGCCACGACGCCGTCAGGACGTACCAGCCGCCCGCACCGATCGCCAGGGCGAGGACCGGCAGGCCGACGACCACCAGCCCGAGGACTCCGAGCGGGGTCGTCAAGCGGTCCTCGACCCCCGCCACGAGCCCTTCGGAGTCGACGAAGGCCAGGTACGGGACCGACCCCACCAGGAGCAGGACCGCGAGCAGCCAGATCGTCGTCCAGACGAGCCCCACCAGCAGGTACCCCAGCGGCCGCAGCACCAGGGCCGCCCGGCCGGGTGGTTCCGCACCACCGCCGGCCGCCGTCCCCGCCGCGCCGTTGCTGCTCTCCGGCATGTTCGTCCCCGTCCGCACGCTCGGGCCATGGTCGTGGCGCCCTCGACGCCTGCCGGAACCCTAGACCACGGGAACGCACCGACGTCGTCCCACCACGTGGCACGATGGCGTAGGTCCGCGCCCACGGCCAAGGAGCCGCCGGGCGGGCGGACGACGCAAGATGTTGACCTGCAGGCCTCGACACAGGAGCAGACGGATGGCGAACAAGAAGGACACCGATGCCCGGGCCGGCCAGGCCATGCGGCCGGCGAGCTACGCTCTCGGCGCTGCCGTGGTGATCTGCGTGCTCGGGGTCGTCGCCAACGTCGCCGCACCGAGCGCCTTCGCGGCGGTCGGCGGCTGGGTCACGGTCGTCGTGGTCCTGCTCCTCGTGTCCGTCTGGGCCGGCCTGTCGATGGTCCGGCGGACGAACCAGAACGTGGCCCGCATGGAGGACGACTCCAGCACCGGGGCCTGACCCACAGGAGCCTGACCTCCGCGGACCGCGCGGCCCGTCGTCAGGCGGACGCGCGGTCGCCCTCGTCGTCGTCCAGGAACTCGATGGAGTCCACGATCTCGTCGAACAGCACGGCGAACGGCTCCGCCGAGGGGATGTCGGAGACGTTGACGCGGACGAAGAGCATCCGGGACGGATCCTTCGGGTGCGGCATGTGGTACTCGAGCCGCATCGTGAGCACCTGGACGGCCTCGTCGCCGTCACCGGCGCGGCCCTGCGTCATCTCGACGACACGGGCGGCCGGCCGGCCGTTGCGCTGCACCGCGACCTCGCCGTCCGGGTACGCGGCGCGCAGCGCGCCCTCGTCGTCGCCCTCCGCGAGGAACGGGAGCGCCGCGGCGGGCCACTCGTCGTCCGTCATGAGCAGCGCCGCAGGGAACGGGACGCCCGGAGCGATCTCCAGCGACATCAGGTACGTGTGCACACCAGCGCCCACGGCCTCGCGGGCCGTGGCGATGAGCTCCTCGACCGCCTGGCGGCGCATGCGTGCCAGCTGGTCCGCGGTGCCGACCTGCCGTCGCACGAGCTTCTTGATGAACGCCGTCGCCCGCTCGGCGGAGTCCAGCGGGATGCTGACCCATGTACCGGGCACGATCACCCGCACCTCACCGCCGAGAACCTTCAGCTCCGGGGATGCGCCCTGCGTCATGCCGTCTCCGTCTCCACCGAGAGCCCCTCGAGCAGCTCGAGCATCTCCTGCGGCATGTCCTCGAACGTCCCCACGCTGCGTGCCACCGCCGTCACCTCGACCATGTCGCGGGAGCCGGCGGGGAAGACCCCGAGCACGACCCGCTCCTCGAGCGTGCCGCTGCCGTCCTCGCCGAGCTCACCGAAGTGGGTGATCATCGCGTGCAGCCCGGTGACGTCCCCCGCCGCGACGGTGCCGTCGAACCGGCCCGCGAACGCGTAGTCGTGCTCGTCCGACTCCTCCACGGCCGCGGCGAGCCCGGCGGTGAACTCGTCCGCGGCCAGGTCCTGCTGCGCCGTGACGGTCACCATGGCGTCCACGACGCCGAGCTCCGGGCGACGGACGAGCACCGCCGTCACCAGGCCGGGGATCCCCGTCTCCGCGACCGCACGGGCCACGTCCTCCAGCTGCCGGGCGATCTCGTCCGCGAGCTCGTCGGGCGCGACGTCGTGACCGCCCGAGGTGCCGACGTCGGCGACCAGGGCCGCCGCCGTCGACCGCGCCCACTCCGGGACCGACTCCGGCGCCTCGGTCGGCACCGCCCACCACGAGTCGGGCAGCCGGAGCTCGAACCCGGCGATCTGCCGGCTCACCAGGAGCCCGCTACGTAGCCGTCGTTGCCGAACACGTCCTGCACGGCCGTCACGCCCTTGTCGACGTTGACGGGCAGGCCCGTGATCTTGCCCCAGCTGCCCCCGGCGCCGCTGGTCGCGAGGGAGTTGCCGCCCTCGTACGAGCCCCAGCCGTCGCCGCCGCCGATCGCGCTCCCGAGCTTGGCCGCGTTGTTCGCGAGGTTCGCCGTCTGGTTGAACACGGCACCGACGGTCGCGATGGCCTGCGCGCTGCTCGTCACGCTGTCGATGCGCAGCCCGGTCTGGTTGAAGTGGCCGATCATGTCCACGACGTCGTCGTTGCCCATCGCGAAGCGGGCCGCGCCGTCCTTGTACGGCAGCGGGAACTGCGAGCCCCGCCACGACGTGAAGGCGTTCTTGTACAGCCCGTTCCGGACCATCCCGGCGACGGCCTTGTCCCCCGCCGTCCGCACGAACGGCGACTTGAGCACCTCGGTGACGCGCTGGCCCCTGGTCAGCGCGAAGGTCTTGCGCGAGCTCTTGAGCACGGCGGTGCCGAACTTCGCCTTCGCCGCCCCGTTGCTCATGCGCGACGCGGTCTGGACGACCGAGCGGGCCTTCGCGTACTTCGCGACCGAGCTGATCGCCTTGCCGCCGAACAGGCCCATCACCCCGAGGCCCACGCCGAGCAGCATCGCCCCGAAGCCGATCTCGCCCCGCGCGAACTTCACGATGTTCTCGACGATGGAGAGGATCGCGCCGATCGCCGCGAGCACCATGAGGATCTGGCCCAGGACCGGGACCCAGGAGAGGAAGATCGCCAGGATCCCCGCGATGTCGCAGATCACCTTGAAGACCTTGTAGATGCCCTTGGCGACGTTCTTGACCTTGTCCCAGGTGCTGTCCTCGAGGCCGTGGACCTTGTCGCCCGACACGACCTCCTCGATCTTCGACATCGCCGTGCCGGCCGCGCTGTTCTTGTCGCCGTGGCCGCTGTTCCAGTACGACTCCTGGACGGCGATGTCCTGCTCCAGGCCGGACACCGTGGCGTTCGCGCCCGAGGCCGCGCGGGTGGCGTCGTCCTTGTCGGCCTGGCTCGCGCTGTCGGGGAGGTCGTCCATCTGGCTCTCCGCGTTCCGCGCGACGGCGCGGGCGTCCTCGAGCTCCGACCGGAGGGTCCGCAGCTTCTCCGCTGCCGGGTCGGCCTCGTTCTTCGCGCCGCGCAGCGCCGCCCCGTAGGTGCTCAGCGCCTCCCCGGTGAAGGAGTAGCGGTCACGGGCCTTCTCGATGTCCTCGCGCACCTCCCCCGCGAGCTTGCGGGTCGCCTCCATGGACTTCGCGGTCGTGGTGGTGTCGTCGACGATCTGCTGGAGCGTGCCGACCGAGCGCGTGATCGCCTCGGCCAGCTCCGTGTACGTCCGGCCCTTGGCCTCGACGACGCTCGCCTCGCCGTCGAGCTCCTGCCACTGCGTGTCACTCATCGTGGTGCCAACCCCTACTTCTTCCCGGCCGACTCTTCGAGGGCCTTCGCCAGCTCCGTGTCGATCTCGGTGAACGTGTCCGCGATCTGGGTGATGATGTCCGACAGCTTCTTGACGTTCTCGAGCATCTCGCCGCGCTTGATCTCCCACTTGTCGGCGAAGTCGTTGACGCGGTCGCGCAGGCCGTCGTGCCCCGTCGCGTCGGCGGCCGACCGCGCGTTCGCGTCGGCGTTCTCCAGCTCGTCGGTGATCGCCTTCAGGTCTTCCTTGAGCGTCGTCAGCTGGTCCATGTCGATCGACAGGTCGTACCCGGCCACGCCTCCCCCTTCGTCTCGCCCCCACGTGGCGTCTTGCCGCCAGGCAGCACGCTAGCCCAGCGGGTCCGTCACGGTCGATGGGGAGACCTCCCCATCGGCCGGGACCCTCAGTCGTCCAGCACCAGCGGCAGCTGGACCCGGGTGTGCTTCCCGCGCGCGATCCAGGCACCGCGCCCCACCGGGAACTCGCCCTTGGCCGCACGGGGCAGCGAGGTCTTGAGGATCGTGTCTCCGTCGAGGTTCTCGGGTTGCAGGAGGAGCCCGCGGCGGCCGTTCTTGACCTCGCCGAGCAGCGGCCAGGTGGCGCCCCAGCCGGCGGTCTCGGCCTCGGCCACCAGCAGGTGGTCGCTGCCGCGCACCGCCTTGGTCAGGTCCTGGATCGGCTTGTCCGCCGGCGACTGCAGGTACTCGTTGATGCCCTCGATGACGACGACGATGCCCGGTTCGACGTCGTCGTCCCGGACGGCGTCGAGCAGGTTCGTGGCGAGCGCCTTGACGTTCTCGACCCCGGTCACCACCTCCTTCCAGGGCAGCTTGTCGGCGATCGCCGACCGCCCCTGCGCGAACAGGTACAGCCGCGCATCGGGGTTCGCCCGCAGGACCGACCGCGCGATCGCGACGAGCGCGTTGCTGCGCCCCGACCCGGGCGGTCCGGCCACCACCATCGTCCCGGCCGGCTCGAAGCCCACCGGTCCCAGCGTGATGCCGTCCAGGCCCAGGACCGGCTGCCCGTCCACCCGGGGTGGCAGCTCGTCCGCCCCGTACTCGGTGGGCAGCACCCGGACCTGCGGGGCCGGCCGCACCCCGGCCTCGAGCATGGACCGGCCGAGCCGTTCCGTGGCCGCCGCCTGCGCCGAGACCGACGTCGTCCCACCGATGACCGCCACCTGCACCTCGAGACCGTCGAGCAGCGCACGCCCGTTCGGGGAGTCCGTGGTGATGACGTCGCGGGGCGCGTTGAACGCCAGGTACCCGTCGTCCGTCATCCGCAGCAGCAGGTTGCGCTGGACCATGGAGCGCACGTAGGTCGGCACCGCGCCGGAGCGGTCGGCCGTGAACACCGCGTGCATGCCGAGCGCACGGCCGTCGTTGAGGATGTCGCGGAACACGTCGAACCACTCCGCCCGGCCGGCGCCGACCTCGAAGTCGTCCCGGAATCCGGGGAACCCGTCGACCAGCAGCAGGATGCGCGGCACGTCGGCCCGCCCGGTGAGCTGGCGGTACTCCGTGATGCTCGACGCCGACACCGCGGCGAACTCCTCGCCGCGCCGCTGCAGCTCCCCGCGCAGCATCCGCAGGACGGCGACCACCCGCTCCACGTCGTCGCCCTTGGCGATCCCGCCCACGTGCGGCAGGGACGACAACATCCGCAGCGCGCCCGCGGCGAAGTCCAACCCGTACACGTGCACCGGTCCGCCGCGCGGGGTGATGCCCGCCGCGGCGGCGATCGTACGCAGCGCGGTGCTCTTGCCCGCGCCGCCCGTGCCGTACACGCCGAGATGCCCGTCGGAGTCGGGCTCGAAGTACACCGGCCGCTGCGCCTGCTGCTCCGGGATGTCGGCGACACCGATCAGCAGCTCGGTGTCGGTGCGCTGGTGCAGCCTGGTGAGGTCGTAGGCGTCGGCCATCGAGTCGAGCCACGGCCGCCGCGGCAGCGGCAGCCGTGCCGCGCCGAACGCCGCGGTGATCTGTGCGACGAGCCGCTGCTGGTCGTTGGGGCCGAGGTCGACGTCGTCGTCCACGCCCGCCGACGGGTCGACCGGCTCGTCCCAGCGCTCCTCGCGGCCGAAGTGCAGCCCCGCCACCTCGATCGCCGCCCGCTCCGGCTCCCGCGTGCTCCAGGCACCGGCGTAGCCGGACTGGAACGCCTGCAACCGGCCGGGGCCGGTCTTGACGACGCCGCGCCCCGGGATCGCCGGGTCGATGTGCGCGGCGTCCTTGATGTCGACGACGTCGCTGGAGTCCGACTCGTCGGCCATCCGCAGGGCCACCCGCAGGTTCGTGTTCGCGCGCAGGTTGTCCTTGATGACGCCGGCCGGCCTCTGCGTGGCCATGATGAGGTGGATGCCGAGCGACCGGCCGCGCTGGGCGACGTCGACGACGCCGTCGACGAACTCGGGCACGTCGCCCACGAGCGCGGCGAACTCGTCGATGACGATGACGAGCGCAGGCGGCGTCTCGGGGTCGCCCCGCTTCTCCAGCTCGAGCAGGTCCTTGACCTTCTTGCGGTTGAAGAGGTGCTCGCGGTGGTGCAGCTCCGCCCGCAGCGACGTGAGCGCGCGCAGGACCAGGTGCTGGCTGAGGTCGGTGACGAGGCCGACGCAGTGCGGCAGCTGCACGCAGTCGGCGAACGCCGACCCGCCCTTGTAGTCCACGAAGAGGAACGTGACCCGGTCCGGGCTGTACTCGGCGGCCATCGCGAGCACCCACGCCTGGAGGAACTCCGACTTGCCCGCACCGGTGGTGCCGCCCACGAGGGCGTGCGGACCCTGGGTGCGCAGGTCCAGGTGCTGCGGGTCGAGCCCGGCCGAGCCGACGATCGCCCGCAGCGAGCCGGCCCGCTTGCGGGGCACCGCCTGCGTGCGGTCGTACATCGACAGGTTCTGCCGCCAGCGCTCGACCACGGCCCCCGGGTCCTCGAACAGGTCGTGACCGAGCAGCCCGGGCAGGGTGACCGAGCGCGGCAGGTCGGACGAGTCCTCCACGATGGCGCCGGCGTCGAACACCGGCGCCAGGCGCCGGCCGTACTCGAGGGCGGTGGTGGGGTCCACCTCCTCCAGCTCCACGTCGTCGACCCACCGGCCGAGCCGCACCATCCCCACGCGCGGCCCGTCCTCGCCCAGGTCGACGAACGTGCGGCAGGCCGCCGGCATCGCGGCGGCGTCGGCCGAGATCCACAGGGGGAACACGCCGGCGTCCGGCCCGTTCTCGGCGAGCTGCACGAGCCGGGCACGCTCGACGTCGATGTCGTCGCTGATGACCACCACCACCGCGGGCACCGGCGACTTCGTCCCCGCCTCGACCGTCTTCTCGCCGACGTCGGCGCCACGCTCGAGCGCGGCCTCGCCGTCGTCGATCGCGCCACGGCGCTGGGCGCCCCGTCGAGCCTTGAGACGGGTGGTGACGAGCTCTTCCAGCTCGGCGACGAGACGCGCCGCGCCGCTCGCCGAGTCGGCGAGGTGATGGCCCTCGACCGGGCTCTGCGGCGACGACGTGTGCGGGATCCACGTGAGCCACTGCAGGGACCGGGTCCACACCGGGCTGACGACGGCCGTGACCACCAGCTCGGACGGCGAGTGCAGCCCGGTGAGCTGCATGAGGGCCGCGTTGAGGCTGCCCGCCACGCGGGCGGGCGGACCGGCGAAGCCGAGCGCACCGGCGTCGTACAGGTTCTCCACCACCGGGACGCCCGCGACGTTCTCGTAGCGGTCGACCACGGCGTCCAGGCGCTCCTGGTACTCCTTGAGCAGCGCGCCCTTCGGCGCCTCCTTGACGGTGTTGCGCGACGGCATCGTCCCGATGCCGAACCGGACGTTGAGGAAGCTCCAGTGCTCGGGACGGCGCGTCCAGAGCATCGGCCCGTGGCGCATCGCCTCGGCGAACACGTGCGGCGTCGCGGGGGCCTCGCGCAGCCGCACGGAGCGCTCGGTCTCCTCCTCGGCGGCCAGCGCGTCGCGCAGCCCGTCCAGCCGCTCCTCGAAGCGGGCGATGTCGCGCTCCCGGCGTCGGCGCTCCTGGCGGCCGCGGGTGACGTAGTTGCCGACCAGCATGATCGGCGACAACGCGATGAACATGATCCCGATCGCCCCGCGGCCCATCGCCAGCATGAACCCGCCCATGAGCATCGGCGCGAGCATCGCGAGCCACGGGAAGTCGCGCGGCTCGGTCTCCGTGGGCACCTCGGGCGACTCGAACTCCTTGCCCTTGTACCGCGCCTCGACGCGCGGCGAGCGGGTGAAGGGCACCGGCCCGGCCTTCGGCGCGACCCCGGTCAGCGTGCGCGGCTGGCGCCGCTCGATCGTCATCGTCGTGTCGCCCACGACGACGCGCTGGCTGCCCTCGACCCGCAGGCGCTGCACGTGGTCGCCGTCGACCAGCACGCCGTTGGCCGACCCGAGGTCGACCACGTCGACGACGTCGCTGACGTCGAGGCGCAGGTGGCGCTTGGACACCAGCGGGTCGCTCAGGACGACGTCGCAGTCGGCCGCGCGGCCGAGCACCCAGCTGCCCTCCGGCAGGTCGATGCTGCTGCCGTCGGCGAACCCGAGGGAGGCCCGCACGTCGCGCGCACCCGGGTAGTCGAAGCCCGGCCGGTCCAGGTCGACGACGGCGACCTCCGCCCCGGAGCCGATCCACGCCTCGCCCAGCGCGGCGTCGGCGGGCAGGCGCATCGGCCGGTCCTGACCCGGCAGGCGGGCCTCCAGGGTGCGTGGCCGGCCGTCCGTGCCGCCGGGGGCACCGGACGCGGCGACCCGCGCACCGGCCGGATCGACCCGGGCCACGGTCGACGCCACCTCGCCGATGGTCGCGCCCGCGTCGGCGGTGATGACGACGTCGTCGTGCGTGGTGTCGGGGCGCCGGAGCGTCACCTTGACGCGCATCGTTCTCCTCGGGTCTCGGGGGTGGTCAGGGCGTCAGGGGCGCCGGGTCAGCAGCGCGGCCACGGCGGTCACGACCGCGCCGACCAGGGCGCTGACCGCGACGACCGTCCAGTTGGTCGCGTCCGTCAGCTCACGGCCCAGCGCACGGTAGAAGTCCGCGGGGCGACCGGTGCCGGCTCCGTCGGCGAGGACCCCGGCGGTCAGCATGACGACGAAGGCGATCGCGGCGGCGCCCATCGCGACGACGAGGGCGAGCTGCCACCACGTCGGGCGGGCACGGCGTCGCTGAGTCATTCGTCCTCCGCCCCGACGTCCAGCAGCGGCAGGTCGTCGGCGCTCACGAGGCGGGAGGCCACCGCGTACTCGACGAGCCGCGCACGCCGGTTCGTGGCCAGCCCGTTGCCGGCGCCGCCGCGCAGCCCCTTCACGCCGACCCGGTCCAGCTTCTCGCACACGTTGTCGAGCTTGCGGTTGAAGCGCGTCGTGGTCCAGCCGAGCCGGGCGGCGGCGTCCACCGACGACGGGATCTCGGACAGCCCGGTGCCGTCCCGCCGCAGCATCGGCTCGCAGAGCGCCACGACGAGCTGCCGCTGGCTCGTGGTGAAGGGGATCATCCCGATGGTGGTGGCGCCGCCGTCGGGCTCCTCGGTGCGGATCTCCGCGTACGGAGCAGGTTCCAGGCGTGCCAGCAGCTCGTAGGTGGTGGGGCCCGCCGTGAAGACGATCGAGGTGGACGGGAAGACGATGGGCAGGGAGTTGCCCGGGGAGAGCCACGACTGCACGCCGCCCGCGGCGTCGCAGACCGTCACCGACAACCGCGCCCCGACGTTGCCGAGCCACCACAGGCCACCGGTGTGGGTGATCCGCAGGAATCGCCGGTGCAGGTAGGGGTTGTCGTCCAGCTCGATGTCACCCTCGCGACCGATCTCGAACGCGCTCTGCGGGTCGGGCCGGAACCACTCCCCGGCGAACTCCACGGCCAGCTCAGTCATCGACGCACTCCAGCTGCGACTGCACCGACATGGCGCCCGACCGGTTGATGACCACCTCGACGCACGTCTGGCCACCCTCCACCCGCGGCACCCGCACCTCGGTCTCCTCGGTCGACTGGTAGCGGGTCTCCGCGCCGATCTCGGGCACGCGCCAGCCGTAGACGTCGCCGTCCTGCGGCTCGGGGTTGGTCCACGTGAACACCACCTCGTCACCGTCCACCGTGCCCTCCAGCTCGGTGACGCCGGGCACGAGCCCCCCCAGGTTGTCGGCGGGACCACCGGGCTCGTCGACGGCCTCGGTCGCGGCCGTCTCCGGCACCGCGTCGTCCTCGGCGGACGCGTCCGGCTGGAGCGCGACGACGAGACCGACGACGGCCGCCACGGCCACGAGGCCCGCGACCACCAGGGCCGCCACGACCCCGCGGCGCCCCGTACCGGATCGCTCCCCCGGACCCGACGGTGCCCCGTCCGACGGTGCCGGAGCCGGGGCCGGGGTCGACGCCGTCGCCATGGACCGGTGGACGGTGTCGCCGAAGTCGTCGGCGGGCTCGGCGCCGCCCGGTGTTGCGCGGTGGACGGCGGGCGACCCGGCGCTCGCCGCCGTCGCCGGGGAGGCCGGAGAGGATCCCGAGCGAGCCCCCGACGCCGGGACGCCCGCGGCCGGTCCCCGCGGGTCGACCGAGACGACCTCGCGCAGGCGGGTGCCGACGTCGTCCTCGTCCGCCGAGCCGTCGGCGTCGTCCCCGCCGGCGTTCTCGTGCACGACCCCGCGGTCGTCGAGCAGGTCGATCGGGGTGACCGCGAAGGACAGCTCCGTCTGCACGGCCTGCAGGGCGCGCGCGAACGCGAGCGCCGTCGGGTAGCGCGACCCCGGGCTCTTGGACATGGCCGTGCCGAGCACCCGCTCCAGGGAGGCCGGCACGTCCGTACGTCCGGTGGGGCGCACGGGCGCCGACTCGATCCGGGCCACGAGGTCCGCGCTGGAGTTGGGGCCGCCGGGCACCTCGAACGGGGTGCGGGACGCGAGCAGCGAGTAGGTCGTGGCGGCCAGCCCCCACACGTCCGTGCCGACGCCGGTGCCGGGCGGGTCCGCGAACGACTCCGGCGGCGACCACGGGATGGACATGCCCTCGGCGCGCCCGGCGTCGTCGAGGGTCGACGAGATGCCGAAGTCGGTCAGGGCGGGGTGCCCGTACTCGGTCACGAGGATGTTCGCCGGCTTGATGTCGCGGTGCAGGATGCCGGCGCGGTGCGCCGTCTCCACCGCGCCGGAGATCTGCACGGCGATCCGCAGCACGTCCGGCACGCTCAGCCGCTCGCTGCGGTAGCGCGCCCCCAGGTTGGGCCGCGAGCAGTACTCCATCGCGAGGAAGGGCCGGCCGTCCGCCGCGACGTCGGCCTCGTACATCGTGACGATCGACGGGTGCGTCGACAGCGTCGCCATGAGGTCGGCCTCGGCGTCGAACGCCTCGCGCTGCCCCTCCCCGGTCCACTCGTGCAGGAGGACCTTCATCGCCACCCGGCGGCGCGGCCGCCGCTGCTGGTAGAGGAAGACGTCGGAGAACCCGCCGGACCCGATGAGGGAGACGTAGTCGAAGCCGTCGATCTCGGGCGGCGGGGAGGGCGGGCGCTTGCTGCTCACTCAGAGGATCCCTTCGAACGTCAGCGTGACCCCGTCGCCGAGGTCGACGACGTCGCTCGCGACGACCAGGACCGGCTCGCCGGGGTGCAGGCGCAGCGGTGGCTGCCCGGACCGCAGGAGGGTGGTGCCGTTGGTGGTGCTCATGTCGCTGACCAGCACGTGCCAGCCCTCGAGCCGCACCTCCAGATGGGACCGGGAGATGTCCTGCTGCGGGCTGGGGACGGTCACGAGCCGGGGCAGGTCGTCGCTCGCGGCGCGCGGCGAGCGGGGCCGGCGTCCGACCACGACCGGCCGGTCCAGGGCCACCCGAGGTCCGCCGGACACGGCCATGACGCCCAGCGAGGGCCGAGGCACCTGCCGCGCCTCGCCCACGAGGGCCTGTCCGCAGGTGGCGCAGTGGTCCCGTTGCGGCGGGTTGGGGTGGCCCGCGCCGCACGAGCGGGCCAGGATCGCGGGACGCCCGGGCAGCGGCGCGGACGCGAACGACGGACCGGGCAGCACGGCCGGGTCCGGTACGCCGGCAGCCACGACGTGCTCGACGGCGGGGTCGGCCGAGGTCACCGGGTCGGCGAGGGTCTCGCCGGCGACCGCCCGGAGATCGGCGATGGCCGAGGACATCACGGTGCTGCCGTCGATCTCGTCCTCGGGTGCCGGCCTGCCGGGCTCGGCGGTGCTCGGCTCGGCGGTGCTCGGCTCGGTGGTGCCGGTCTCGGTGGTGCCAGTCCCGACGGTGCCCGGCTCGGCGGTGCCCGGCGAGGGCGACGCTGGTTCCTCCGGACCGTCCTCGTCCTCGTCGTCCTCCTCGGGGGGACGGACGGCTGCGGCCTCCACGCCACGCATGACGGTGGAGCCCCACAGGTGCCCGAAGCCCGTCGTCTCCTCCACCGGAGGTTCCCCGGCCGAGGGTTCCTCGGCAGGGCTCGAGCCCGTGTCATCGGACTCCGGCACGGGCTCGGGCTCGGCGCCCGCTCCCGGGGCGAGACCGACCGGCGCGAAGGTGGCCTCCGGCACGATCGTGGCGTCCGAGGCATCTGAGGCGCCTGTGGCGACCGGGGCCGGGGCGACCGGGGCATCGGTGACCGGGACAGGGTCGACGTCGTCGAGCTCCCACGGGTCGGGTGCCGGATCGGCCCGGCGCGGGGCCGCCGCCGCCACGGCGTCCTGCGTGAGCCGGACGCCCACCGACGCGACGAGGACCACCCCGGAGGTCAGCGGCAGCGCCCGGACGTCCACCAGGTCGGCGTCGGGCTCGGTGGTACCCACCTGCACCGCGAGGTCGACGACGTCGTCGAACGTGCGCTCGGCCCACGTGGTCACGCCGTCACCGGAGACGTGGTCACGGCCGTCCGCCCGGGCCACCGTCACCGAGGCCGCGCCGCGGGCCGCGACCTGCACCCGCCGGCCGTCCGCCACGGCGAGGGCGAACGGCGGCAAGGAGGCCAGGCTCGCCCCGAAGGCGCCGGTGAGCACCTCGAGCACGGGCACGACGCCGCCTCCGTGCTCCAGGACGCCCCACAGCTCGGCCACCAGCTCGGGCGTCACCTTCTCGGGGAGCACCACCACGGTGCCGCCGCGCACGACGGCGTACGCCGGGCCGATCACGTAGCGTGCCGTCACGTCAGTGCCCCTCTCCACGGCGACCGCCGGGGCACCGTGTCCTCTTCGTCCTGGTGGTCGGCGTGCCCGTCCCGCGGGGCAGTGCTCTCCAGGGCCTCCGTCAGCCCGCTCGCGTCGACCACGACGACCGTGATGTTATCCCGGCCACCCGCCTCCAGCGCCTCGCGCACCAGCCTGTCGGCCGCAGCCTGCGGGTCCGCCTCCACGAGGAGGACCAGGGCGATCCGGGCGTCGGAGAGCTCGCCGGTCAGCCCGTCCGAGCACACCAGGAGCCGGTCCCCGGCGTGCACGGGCAGGAACCAGAAGTCCGCGTCCGGGATCTCGGGCGCGCCCAGCGCGCGGGTGACGACGTGCCGGCGCGGGTGGGTCTGCGCCTCGACGCGCGTGATGCTGCCGGCGTCGACGAGCTCCTGCACCTCGGAGTGGTCCACGCTGACCTGCTCCAGCTCGCCGTCGGCCAACCGGTAGGTCCGCGAGTCGCCGAGGTTGACGACCAGCCAGTAGGGCTCCCCGCCCTGGGCCGTGAGCGCGACCCCCGTCAGGGTGGTGCCCGCGCCCCGACCGGGCGCCGTCTCGATGCGGCGCACGGCGTCGTGGGCGGTCCGCACGCGGCAGCGCACGTCGTCGACCCCCACGACCTCCGCGGTGACGAGCGGCCGCAGCGCCTCGACGGCCGCCGCGCTCGCCACCTCGCCGGCCTCGTGCCCGCCCATGCCGTCGGCCACGAAGAACACCGAGCCGCCCGCGAGGTACGAGTCCTCGTTGAGCCGACGCCGGGCACCGCGGTGCGTCGCGGCGCCCCACAGCAACCCGATGCTCGCCAGGTCGCTCATGCCCCGCCGTCCGACCCGATCACCGTCAGACGGCGCTCGCCGGCCTGGACGACCCAGCCCGCGGTGACCGTCACGGGCTCGCCGGCGACGAGCTCGCGCACCGACCCGTCCGGGGCGATCGCGGCGCTGCCGTTGGTGCTCGCGAGGTCCGTGACCCGCAGCCCGTCCGTCGTCGGGACCAGCTCCAGGTGTGTCTTGGACACCGAGCGCGTGGCGTCCTCCACGCGCAGCAGCGTGGCGGCGGGACCGGCGTCCTGCTGCGGGTTCCTGCCCACGAGCGCCCGCGTGGTCACGTGCACCCGCCGGTCCGGCCCGATCTCCACGACCATGCGCGGCGGCACCGTCGCGGATCCCTCGCTGCGCCGCGACGAGACGCTGAACCGGGTGGCCTCGAGGTCGTCGTCGAGCGGGGCGTCGACGGGACCGACCGCGTCCGCCGGGTACTGCGCCGGTGCCGGGGCCGGGGCCGGGGCTGAGGCTGGGGCCGGTGACTGCTCCGCCGGCGTCTGCTGCGGTGCTGGCTGCGGTGCCGACTCAGGTGCCGGCGACACGCCGGGGACGCCGGTGATGACCCCGCCCGACAGGTCTCGCTGCGCGGCGGCCGGGAAGGACCACGGGTCGGTCCCCACGGCTCCCCGGGGAGCGGCCGACGCTGCCGAGGTCGGCGAGGGCTCGGCGGGCCGGTCGGCCGGCGGCGGAGCGGTGGCGGACGCGCTCTCCGAGGCCGGGGCCGCCGTCGCCGGGGCGAAGCTGCGCGGCGGGACACCGCGGACGTCCCGCACCAGCGCACGGGCGGCCTTGTCGTGCCAGCCCTGGCGCCGACCGCTCCCGTCGAAGGTGGGCGAGACGAGCACCAGCACCGTGCCGACCAGGGGCAGCACGCCGCACAGCGCCAGGACGAGCCAGCGCAGCAGGCCGCGACCGACGCCGACGGGGCCCTCCCCGTCGACCGCGACGGTGCGGACACCCAGGAGGGCGTTGCCGGGGGTCCGGCCGGTCAGGCCGTCGGCCAGCGCGAGGCCGACCCAGCCGAGGAGACCGACCAGACCGACGACCCCGTACACCACGCCGAGGGCGGCCAGCAGCTCGCTCGTCGCCGCCTCGAGCCCCAGCGCCGTCGTCGCGGCGCCGAGCGCGGCGTAACGGTCCGGCACGCCCGTCGCCAGCGCCACGAGCACGGCGACGACACCGGCGACCAGCGAGACCGCCGTCACGTCGAGCACGTAGGCGCCGGCTCGCCGGCCCACCCCGGCCAGCGGCGGGCCGGCCTGCGCGGCCGCGCCCGCACGAAGCATGCCCGCCACGCCGTGGCGGGTGCTCTCCCGCAGCTCCGGCTCCGTCGTCGCCTCGAGCCGTGTGCTCATGGCGCCGGGCGCCCGGTGCGGGGTCGCCACGGTCGGCGTCCCGCACACCGTGCAGAACGCTCCGCTCTGCTCGGCCGCCCCGCAGGCGGTGCACGTCGTCGTCATCGATCCTCCCGCTGCTGCGCTCGTGCCTTCTGCCGGCGCGCGCGGGCCATCCTGTCACGCACCGACCGGACTCCTGCCGCGGCCGCACGCCCGACCGCCCGCGGGCCGGCCGCCAGGCCTCGCAGCAGGACGGTCCGCAGCGGCGGGGCGTCCGCTCCCCGTACCGAGCGGAGGGAGAATCGCCCCGCGACCCGACGACGCCAGGGCACCGCGTGCTGCATCTCGTGCACCAGCGCGTCGACCTCGGCCCAGTACCGGTCCACGTCGTCGTCCGTCGGTGTCTGGGCACCGAAGACGACGTGGTCGGCGCGGTGGGCGAGCCCCGTGGTGGCCGCGGCGCCGGACGGGACGCGCTCGGCGAGCAGGACGGCCCCCTCCCGCCGCGTCGCCGCGGGCGGGACCCCGGCACCGAGGTCCGTCGCGACGTCGAGCACCTCGCGCCACCCGCCGCTCACACGGTCGACGAGCACGGGGGCCGACCGGCGCCGACCTCGCCGGCGCGCCTTGTACGCCAGCACGAGCAGCAGCGGCAGCACGAGGATCGCGAGCGGGATCGCCACGGTCACGACGACGGCGGCGACCGCGCGCCAGTCGACGCCCTCGGAGTCCTCCTCGTCGTTGTCGTCGTCCTCGACGTCGCCGGCGTCGGCCCGCGGCGGTTCCTCCGGCGACTCGGGAGCCTCCAGGACCGGCGGCTTGGGCACCTGACGCGAGCGCGGCAGGGGCTCGACCTTGTTGTCCTCGTCGGGGATCACGTCGAACGGGACCCAGCCGTGGCCCTCGAACGGCACCTCCACCCAGGCGTGCACGTCCGCGCCGGTCACGACGTACGGCGTGCCGGGCGTCCACGTCTTCTCGTCCGGGTAGAAGCCCATCACCACGCGCGCCGGGATGCCGGCGCTGCGCGCCATGAGGGCGAGCGCCGTCGCGAACTGCTCGTCGTCGCCGACCATCTCGTCCTTGTCGAGCAGCTCGTCGATGCGCGCCGCGGAGTGCCCGGGGCGCGACGCCGGCTGGTTCTCCAGCCCGTTCGAGTAGACGCCCGTCGCCACGAGGGCGTCGCGGATGTTCGTCAGCCGCTCGAACGGCTCCGTCGCGTCCGCGGCGAACTGCTGGGCCTTGGCGGGCACCGCGTCGGCGACGTCCCGGGGGTCGGGCAGGTCGGTGTCCACGATCGGCGTCGAGGCGAGCGAGTCCTCGGACGGAACAGGGGTGACGACGGCGTCGAGCCGGTAGGAGTCGCCCGGGCGCAGCCCCGCGGTGACCAGCGCCGTCCCGGACGTGCCGTTGTAGTAGGTCGAGGCGGACAGCTCCTCGGCCCGGTCGCCGGAGAACTCGATGCCAGCCAGCTCGCCCAGGTCCGGGAGCCAGACGCCCGAGTAGCCCGTGACCGTGACGTCGACGGGGACCCGCTCGCCGTCGGCGACGGTGTCGATGACCTCGCCCGCCCGGCTGAACACCCCGGCCTCGCCCCCGCTGGACACGTCGTAGACGGTGCCCGCGTACGTGTCGAGGGTCGCGAGCCGCACCCGGCCGCCTTCCGGCATCCCGTCCACCGTGAACAGCGCCGTGTCGGCCAGCTCCTTGGTGTAGCTGCGGAACCCGACCAACGGGCTCGTGTACTGGTGCAGGTCCAGCGGCGGCGTGATGATCTCGCGCAGCACTGTTCGTTCGCCGGCGGAGATCTGGGGTGCGACGAGGACCGCGGCGACGCCGCCCAGCACGAGCATCGCCGCCCCTCCCCGGAGCCGCTGGGCGCGCAGACGCCGCGTCGCGCTCCGGCTCGCGTCCGACAGCAGCCGGTTGGCGCCCATGCGGCTCTCCGCGGCACGCCACGAGGCCCACAGCAGACCGACCACGGCGACGACCAGCCCCTGCACCAGGGGGAAGGCGGGCAGGATCGTGCCGAGCAGGGCCACACCGGCCAGCGCCACGACCACGGGGAGGACCGCCCACGCCGCGTGGCTCGCCCGCCAGGCGATCGTCCCGGCCAGGACCCCGGCGAGGAGCATCAGGAGGAACGGCACGACGGCGAGCTCGGGGAAGGACGACAGCGGCGGCACGGAGGTGACGAACTCCTTCCACCCCTGCACGGCGCCGAGCGCCAGCTCCTGCCAGGTGGCAGGGGTCGGCACGACGCCGGCCACCGTGCTCCCCGGGAGCGCGAGGGCCCCGCCCAGCAGGAAGTACGCCAGCACCGAGGCGAGCGCCGTGAGGACGACCGGCCAGCGCTGCCAGGCGGCGACCCACGCGACGATCAGCCCGACGCCGGCACCACCGAGCGCGGGCAGGAGATAGCCGTCGGTCCCCCAGGCGGGCCCGAAGCCCAGCGCGACCACGGCGAGCATCGCCGCCAGGGCGACGCCGTCGACGGCGCCCGCGGCGGTCAGCGCGCGCGGTCGCGCGCCGTCGTGGCCACGGGCCCGGGTCGTGGCGGCGCGCGCCTGCGTGCGCGACGTCCCGCCGGTGCTGCCGGTGCCCTCCTCGGGCCCGGTCCGCTCGTCAGTCATGCATCCTCCGCAGCGCGAGGGGGAGGTCGGAGAGCTCGCCGAGCGTCAGCACCTGCATGTCCGCGACCCGGCCGCGGCTCACCGTGCTGCCGGGCGCGCAGCGCAGCGCGACGAGCCGGGCGTCCACCGGCAACCGGACGGCCGCCGCCCGCAGGTCGGTGGGCGTCACCGTGCTGCCCACCACGACCGCGACGACGGAGGCGTCGGTCGACGTCCTCGAGGCGACGCGGGCGACCTCGGCCAGGCTGGTGCGGCCGGCGGCGAGCTCGAGACGGGTGAGGTCGTCCAGCAGGCGGGTGCGGTGGTCGCCGCGCACGCGGCCACGCTGCACCAGCACGGTCAGGCCGCCGTCCTCCCGGATGGCCTGGAGACCCAGGGAGCCGCACACCGAGACCGCGAGCTCGAACTCGTCGGGGTCGGCGTAGTCCTCCGCGCGGGTGGACAGGATGACCGCCAGACGCGACCGCCGGGTCTCCTCGAACTGGCGGACCATGAGCTGGCCCGTGCGCGCGGTCGACTTCCAGTGGATGTGCCGGCGGTCGTCCCCGGGCACGTAGTCGCGCAGGGCGTGGAACGACACGTCCGAGTCGGAGATGTCGGGGGTGACGCGGCCCTCGAGGTCGTGCAGCAGACCGGTCGACGAGCCGGACAGCGGCATCGTGCGGGGATGGACGAACAGCTCTTCCGGCTCCGTCCAGACCAGCTCGCGGCGCAGCAGCCCGAGCGGGTCGGCCCGCACCGAGCGCACGGGGCCCAGCGGGATGACGGCGCGCCGCTGCGTGGGCACGGCGAAGATCTCCTCGTGCTCCGCGTCGGGGCGCAGCCGCGGCACGGGGAACGTCGCGATGCCACGGCCGACCTGCAGCTCCATGACCGCGGGCAGCATGGGCCGGGCCGAGCCGTTGCGCACGACCAGCCGGCCCACCGCCCGGTCGCCGACGACGACGCGGCGCGAGGCCACGTCGAGCGTCACGTCGTACCGGAGGCGGCCGAGCACGAAGACCACCGCGCCCAGCAAGGCCACCGTCACGGTGACGGCGACGACGGCCCACTCCTGCCAGCGCAGGGCGAGACCGGCCCACCAGGCCGCGACGGTCAGGGCGAGGACGCACCAGCCGAGCGGCGAGACGACGCCCAGCACCGGCGCGCTGCGGGCCCGCACCAGTGCTGCACCCTCAGCGACCGCTCGCCCCACGGAGGCGGCTCGCGTCCGCAGGGCGGCGGATCCACCCCACCGGCGCCCCCGTCGCGGTTCCGGTGCCGCGGCGCCGGGGTCGCCGGCGCCCGAGGGCGCGTCGGGCGACGCGGTGGAGACCTCCGGCTCGGCGGTCGTGGTGCTGGTCATCGTGGCTCCGGGGACGGCAGAAGGGACGGTGGGGGCCGGCGCAAGCGGGGTCGCGCCGTGGAAGCGGCCGTCAGGCGGTCCGGCGCTCCTGCGGCGCGGCGACGTCGGCCAGCAGGCGGCTGATGGCGGCCTCCGCCGTCGCGCCGGCGAACTCGGCCTCCGGGTCGAGCACGATCCGGTGGCACCACACCGGACGCAGCAGGTCCTTGACGTCGTCGGGCAGCACGTAGTTGCGCCCGTGGGCCGCGGCCCACACCTTGACGCAGCGCACGAGGGCGAGGGCACCACGCACCGAGACGCCCACGTGGACGTCCGCGGCGTCCCGGGACTCCTCGGCCAGCCGCGAGACGTACTCGAGCACCGCGGGGTCGACGTGGACGGCCGCGGCCAGCGCGCTCATGTCCACCACGGCCTGACCGGTGATCACCGGTTGCAGGGCCGCGCTGCGGTCGCGCACCGCGGAGCCCGCCAGGATCTCGACCGTGGAGGTCAGGTCCGGGTAGCCGATCGAGGTCTTCATGAGGAACCGGTCGAGCTGCGCCTCGGGGAGCCGGTAGGTGCCCGCCTGCTCGATCGGGTTCTGGGTGGCGATCACCATGAACGGCGCGCCGACGTCGTGGCCGACGCCGTCGACGGTGACCTGCCCCTCCTCCATCACCTCGAGCAGCGCGGACTGCGTCTTGGGCGAGGCGCGGTTGATCTCGTCCGCCAGGACGATGTTGGCGAAGATCGGGCCCTTGTGGAAGTCGAAGGTGCCCGACTTCTGGTCGTAGATCGTCACGCCCGTGACGTCCGAGGGCAGCAGGTCCGGCGTGAACTGGATCCGGTGGTTGGTGCCCTGGACGCTCGCCGCCATGGCGCGCGCCAGCATCGTCTTGCCGGTGCCCGGGGCGTCCTCCAGCAGCAGGTGGCCGTCGGCCAGCATGCAGGTCAGCGCGAGGCGGATCTGGTCGTCCTTGCCGAGGACGGCCTGCGCGACGTTGCCGACGATGCGGTCGAACGTCTGGGCGAACCAGGCGGCCTGCTCGGGGGTCATGGTGCTCATCGGGAGGCTCTCCAGGTCGTCGTGCTCGGTGAGGTGCGCGGAGCGGTCGTGGGGTCCGTGGTCATCGCGGCCAGGCCCGCTTCTCGAAGGTCCAGTCCTTGCCGTCGACGGTCGCCCACACGTTGGCGCCGTTCATGATGCCGACGACGCAGTACAGGTCCGCATAGCCGCCGGGCCTGAGGTAGGCGGACTGGGTCGAGAAGTTGCTGGGCCCGTTGCGGTCGTTCCAGCAGCGGAAGCTGTAGGTCCCGGCCGGGACGTCGGCGTTGGCGTGGACCCGCACCCGCGTGCAGTTGTTCGTGTTGCAGCCATTCACCTTGTAGATCCGGCCCGAGTCCGACGTCCAGATCGTCGGGTTCGGCGGGGCGTCCGTCTTGCCGCTGGCCGACCGCCAGGCCGAACAGCCGGCGTCGTTGCAGGCGCGGGCCTGCAACGTGTACGACTTGCCGTAGCCACCGCTGACGCCGACGTTGCCGGTGCCCGTCCCGGACTTCCGCTCCGACCCGGACAGGCTCCAGGAGACCGTGCCGGACTGGCCGTTCCAGCTCCCCGGGCCGCTCACGTTGAACCGGCCGTCCGTCGCCGACGTCTGGGTCCAGCTCACGCTGGGAGCGCTGGGGGCGGAGAACGGCTTGACCGAGTTCGACGCCGGGCTCGGCTGCGAGGGGCCGCCGGCGTTGGTCGCCGTCACGGTGAAGGTGACGCTGGTGCCGTCCTTCAGCCCGGTGAAGGTCATGGTTCGACCGGAGGTCGTCCTGCTCGAACCGTCCGACCCCGTCACGGTGTAGCTGGTGACCGGCGACCCGTTGCCGTCCGCAGCGCCCCAGCTCACGACGGCATCGCCCTTCGAGATGGATGCCGTCGGCTTCGGCGGAGCGAGCGGGCGGCCGTACGGGATGACGGCCGCAGACTGCGGCCCCTGCTTCCCCCAGCCGGCCTTGTTCTTCGCTGTCACGGCGAACCGATAGGCGGACTTCGTCGCCAGGGCGTTGAACGAGTACGACGTCGCAGTCGTCTCGACGGTGTCGACCTTCGCCCCGTCCTTGAACACGTCCACGGAGTACTCCGACACGGCGTCGCCGTTCGCGAACGGCGCCTTCCACGTCACCTTCACCTGCCCGCCGAGCGGTGTGTCCACACGAGAAGCACTGGGAGCAGCCGGTGCGTCCGGCGGGCCGGCCGGGATCTCGGTCGCCGAGTACGCGCCCCAGTCGGACGGGTCCGGCGCCAGGTTCACGGCCTGCACGCGCACCTTGTAGGCGGTGCCGTTGGTCAGGCCCTCCCAGACGATCCGGTTCCCGGTCACGCCGACCTTCTGCGTCTCTCCCGAGGCCGGTGCCGGGGAGATCTCCAGGTTGACCGACTGGATCGGCGAACGGTCGGTGTAGTTCGCGTTCTCCCAGGTCACCGTGAGCGACTCGTCACCGAACTCCAGGCTCGGGGCGGCGGGCGGGTCCGGCTTCTCGTCCGGGCGGGCCTCGGCGGACGCGGGCGACGGGTCGGAGTCACCGACCTCGTTGGTCGCCACCACCTGGAAGGTGTACGTCACGTTGTTCGTCAGCCCGTCGAGCGTGCAGGTGGTCGTCGCACACTCGAAGGTGTCGCCCTGGTCCGACGTCACCGTGTATCCCGTGATCTCAGCACCGTTGTTCAGCGGCGGCGTCCAGGACAGCACGACGGTCTCGGAGCGCACCTCCTCCACGGTCGGGGTCGCCGGCGCCTCGGGCACACCGAGGACGTTGAGGGTCACGCGGCCCTCGACCTGCCGGTCGGGGTCCTTGGTGACGTCCTGCAGCCGGTAGACGACCACCATCGTGCCGACGAAGTCGGGCGCCGGGCTGACGATCACCTGGTCACCGTCGAGGACCGCTTCGCCGTCCCCCGTCTCGACGTTGGTCCCGACCAGCTCGAGGCCCTCCGGCTCGAACGGGTCCACGTCGTTCGCCAGCACGTCCACCGGCACGGCCACGCCCTGGTGCGCGTCGTCGACCGTGTCGGCGTTCGCCACGGCCAGGGGCCGGGAGGAGGCGACCACCTCGACGGCCAGCTCGCCGTCCACCGAGGGGTTCTCACCGTCGGTGACGGTGAACGGGATGCCGAACGTCGATCCCTTGCTGATCTCGGGCTCCGCCTGCAGCGTGACGACGCTTCCCGTCATGGTCGCCGACAGCCCCTCCGGCGTGCTGCCCAGGCTGAACGTCAGGTCGTCCCCGTCGGGGTCGCTGGCGTACCGCCCGAGGTCCACGGTGCTCTCCTCGCCCGCGGCCACCTGACCGGCAGGCGCGCCGGGCTCCGGCGGCAAGTTCTCCGGGGGCAGCACCGTGATCGGCACCTGGACCAGGGCGGTGCGGTCCTCCGGCTCGCCCTCCAGCCCGTCGGTGACCTGGACGCTCACCGACGCGGGCCCCACGTAGTCCTCGTTCGAGGTGTACGTCAGGTGCTGCGCGTCCTTGACGGTCACGCTGCCGGCCACGGCACTCGCGCTGTCCGCGTCGGCGATCTCGGGGGCGCCGCCCTCGGCGACCACGACGGCGTCGCGGAGGTCGACGTCGAGCGGCTCGCCCGACAGCACCTCGAGCGGCACGAAGTCCGGCTTGAGCCGTGGCGCGGGCCCCTCGGGCTGCTGCTCGGCGTCGTCCGCCAGTGCGTCGTAGGCCGGCGGCACCTGCAGGAACGCCTTGGCCGACAGACCGTCCTGGTCCGTCACGGTGTAGGTGAGCAGCTGGCGCTCGGCGGTGAGCTCCACGTCCACCACGCCGTCCTCGTCGACGGTGGCGGTCGACGCGTCGAGCGTCACGGTCAGCTCGCTCGCCGCACCGTCCGGGTCCTCGTCGTTGTCGAGGACCGGGACCGTCACGCTCGTCATGTCGGGCGTGACCTCGGCCGGCAGCACGATGTCGTCACGCGCGACCGGCGCGAGCAGCGGGGCGTCCTCGGTCACCTCGACCGACACCGAGCCCATCGCGCGGGCGCCCCAGGTGTCCTCCACCGCGTAGTAGAAGCTGACGGTGCCCTCGTCCCGCGGGGTCCGCAGCACGATGCGGTCCTGCTCGACCTCCGGGTCGAGCGGGGCCTCGGCCTCGATCCCGCCGGGCACGAGCCCGATCTGGTCGCCGTCCGGGTCGGAGTCGTTGCGCAGCGCGGGCACGGCGACCTGCCGGTCGGGACGCACGGTCATCACGTCGTCGGCGGCGACCGGCGGGTGGTTCTTGGCGCCGGGCAGCGAGATGCCGATGCGGACGGTGCCGGTCGCCGTCTCGCCGCGCGAGTCCTGCACCGCGTACGTCAGGGTGTCCTGGCCGCTGACGCCGTCGGTGGCCCGGAAGTCGATGTACCGACCGTCGACGATCTCGGCGATGCCGCGGGTGGGCGGCTTGACGACGTTGAGCAGCCGCACGGAGTCGCCGTCGGGGTCGATGCCGTCGAGCGGCACCTCGACCCGGACCGTGCCCCCGGACAGCACGCGCGCCTCGACGTCCCGCGGCACCGGCGCCGTGTTCTCCTCGCCGTCACGGATGTGGATCGTGACCTGGGCGGAGTCCTCCTGCCCGTTCGGGTCCTGGACCCGGTAGATCGCGTACGCCGTGCCGGCCTCGGCGCCGGCACGGAAGCGCAGCCGGCCCTCCGAGGCGAAGATCTCGCCCTGGCCGGGCTCGACGGTCTGCTCCAGCTCGTCGTCGAGGATCAGCTCGAGACCGTCGGGATGGGTGTCGTTGGCCAGCACCGGGATGTTGACGTAGTCGCCCGTGTGCACGGTGACCTCGTCGGGCGCCGCGTGCGGCGGCTGGAGCCGGTCGGGCGCCGGGATGGGCAGGATACGCACCTGACCCGTCGCCGTCTCCTCGCCGTTGGAGACCGTGTACCGCAGGGTGACGGCGTCGGAGATGCGCCGCGACTCGGTCACCCGCAGCATCTGGTGCCCCAGCACGGCGACGGTCACGCCGGCGTCGTCCGGCACGTCGACGGACTGCACCACGAGCACGCGGCCGGCCGGGTCGGAGTCGTTCGCCAGGACGTCCACCAGCGTGGAGCCGCCGGCGGGCAGCAGGGCCGTGTCCGCCACGACGACGGGCGGGCCACCTGCCTCGTCCGGGTCCTGCACGTCCACGCGCACCACGCCCGTGGTCGAGCCGGGACCGTCGCTGACCTGGTAGAGCACGTCGTAGGACTTCGGCTCGTTGGCCAGGAAGGTGAACGTGCCGGCGTCGTAGTTGGGGGTGATCTCGGCGGGTGCCGCCTCGCTCACGGACGCGAGCCGCAACGCGTCACCGTTCGGGTCGGAGTCGTTCTTCAGCGGCTCGATGGTCACGGGCTCCCCGGCGGACACCACGACGTGGTCGCCCACCGCCACGGGCGGCTCCTGGGAGTCGCCGAGCACGTCCACCCACAGCGTGCCCTCGACGACCTCGCCGCGGCCGTCACCGACCGTGAGGTTGACCTTCTTGCGCCCGGTCGCCGAACCGTCGTCCTGGAACTCCACCAGACCGTCCGGGTAGGCGCGCACCTCGTCGCCCTTGACCGTGGACGACGCCGTGGCGAGGTAGACGTCGTCGCCGTCGGCGTCGCGGAAGTACGGCAGCACCCGGATCTGGGCGGACTTGCCCTGCTGCACGCGCAGCACCGGTTCCCCGGTCTGCTCCGGTGCCGCGTTCTCGTCGTCGGGCACCACGCGGACCCGCACGGTCGCGGTGTCCGTGCCCCCGCGCCCGTCGCTGACGGTGTACTCGAAGGAGACCTGGCCGGTCGCGTCGTCGGGGACCACCGCCTGCAGCGCCTTGCCCCCCAGCACCTCCTGGATCTCCAGGCCGTCCGGCTGGTCGCCCTCCAAGGCGGCGGTGATGACGTCGCCGTCGGGGTCGAGGTCGTTGGACAGCACGTCCAGGACGGTCGCCCGGCCGGGCCGCACGCCGAACGAGTCGTCGTTCGCCTCCGGCGGGTCCTGGCGCTCCCGGTCGACGATCGTGTTGTCGACCAGCTCCGGGGTGTCGTCGTCGGCGTTGACGTCCTCGCCGTCCCCCTCGTCGGGGCGCTGGACGTCCCAGTCGTCGACCTTCTCGTACTCGTCGAGAGCCATCCAGACGGTGCCGGCCGACAGGTCGTTCAGCACCACGTTGTTCCGGTTGACCCGGTACTCGAGCTGCGTCTGCGGGTCGATGCCCTCGAGCACGCGGTCCAGGTCGCGGTCCGTACCCGGGCAGTCCCGGACGATCTGACCGCTGGCCGACCACGCCCCGTACAGGCAGCCGTCGAGCTGCACCGGGGCGGCCGGGACGCCGGAGGCGCGCCGCTCGGTCGCCGGGCCACCGTCCAGCGGCTGCTGCACCAGGCCGGCCGACGTCGCGTAGGCCACCGACTCCGCCGCCGCGCCCGGCTGCTGCAGGCGGGCTCCCTGCGCGTCCGCCACCGTGACGACGTCGCCGCCGGGGAGCCGCAACGCGCCGGACGTCCGGTCGAGGACGACGACGTCGTCACCCACCGCCGTCAGGACGACGTCGTGCGACTCCTCGAGGAGCTCCAGCTCGATGCTGGTGGGTTCCTCGCCGGGCGCCAGGGTCCACAGCCGGTCGGTCGTCGGGACCGCCGCGAGCACGGTGCCGTCCTGGGCGACCGCCACCTCGGCGGGCCCGCCCAGCTCCACCGTGGGGTCGGCCTCCTCCAGGTCCAGCGTGGCCAGCCGGTCGAAGGCCGTGACCCACATGTCGCCCGACTCGCCGTCGGTCACCGCCACGCGGCCACCGCCCGAGGCGACGCCGGCGCCGGCCGGGACGGCGGTGGTGGAGTGGTACTTGAGCCGGGCGACGTCCACGACGCTCGCGGCGCTGTTGCCCTCGTCCGGGACGAGGACATCGCCTGCCTGCTGGTCGACGTCGAAGTCCGCGCTGCCCGCGAGGAGGGTGCCGTCGATCGCCTGCGCCTCGGTGTTGAACCGGCCCACGAGCCCGGCCGACTGCTTCGTCACCCACACGCCGGAGTCGTCGAGGTCGACGTCGGCGGTCGCCTCGCCGTCGTAGAGGAACGCAGCGGCCGCGACGCCCCCGGACAGCACGACGACCACCGCCGTCGAGATGCTCGTCCGTCGGTCGCCGCGCAGGCGCGTGAGCAGACTCAAGATTCCCCCTGGTTCGTGATGACCGAGCGGAGATCCTGAGCAGGTCCCGGCGCTCTACAGGCATCGCCTGCACAGAATAGCCAGGTGACACCCGCCCGGGGCAACGCATCTCGCGGACTGGGGATGGGTAGTTGTCCCCATCCAGGTCCCGGACGCTATCGCGCGAGACGCTCCACGACCGCCCCGTAGACCCCCGGCAGCCGCCGGGCCGCCGGCACCACGCCCCGCCGCAGCGGCGACGCCGCGGCGCTCACCAGCCCGGACGTCAGCAGCCGGTAGTCCCGCGTGGCCCGCCGCCACGCCCGCTCGTACCCGGGCGCGTCGTCCAGGTGGACGACGGCGGCCCGCGCCTGGGCGAACCCGACGCGCAGCCCCTCGCCCGTCAGCGCGTCGACGTACCCCGACGCGTCACCGACCAGGCGCACGCGCCCGGCCGTGCGCGCCGTGGTGCGCACGCGCAGCGGACCGGCGCCGCGCACGGGACCGTCCGGCACCGCCCCGGCGAGGCGCGTGGCGAGCTCGGGGATCGTCGCGAGCTCGACGTCGAAGTCCGCCCCCGGCGGGCCGAGCAGGGCGACACCCACCAGGCCGTCCGCCACGGGCGTCACGTACGCCTCGGCGCGCGGTCCCCAGTGGACCTCCACCAGGTCCGACCACGGCGCCACCCGGTAGTGCCGGCGCAGGCCGAAGCGACGGCCCGGGCCGCCCGTTCGTCCGCGCACGCCGCCGCGCGCGGCCTGCTCGAGCCCGACCTCGCGGCGCACCCGCGAGTGCAGGCCGTCGCACGCCAGCAGCCACGCGGCGCGCACGCCGCCCGCCGTGACGCCGTCGTCGTCCTGGGTCACCGACGTGACCCGGCCAGGCTCGACCGCGGCACCCGCCGCGAGCGCCGCCGTCTGCAGCGCCGCGTGCAGGGTCGTCCGGCGGACGCCCCGGCCGGGGCCGGACCGGAAGACGTGGTCGGCCACCCGCCCGTCCTGCCGGTAGGAGATCCCTCGCAGGTCCCGGCCCGGCGGGTCGACGCCGAGCCGCCGCGCCGCGGCGAGCGTGCCCGGCATGAGCCCTTCGCCGCACGCCTTGTCGACCGGGGCGGGGCGGGGTTCCAGGACGACGACGTCCAGCCCGGCGCGGCGCGCCTCGATCGCGGCGGCGAGGCCGACCGGTCCGCCGCCGACGACCAGGACGTCGACGTCGGGGCTCACCGCCGGCCCGGGTCCTGCGCCGGTTCCACCGCGGCCTCCAGCGCCCGCTCCTCGGCGGGGATCCGGAACCCGAGGAGCAGCCAGGCGTTCAGCACGGTGAAGCCGACGGCGGTGATCCACGCCGAGTGGACCAGCGGCAGCGCGATCCCCTCGAGGACCACCGCGACGTAGTTCGGGTGCGGGATCCACCGGTAGGGGCCGCGGCGCACGAGGGAGAGCCCCGGCACGACGATGACGCGGGTGTTCCACTGCGGGCCGAGCGTGCCGATGCACCACCAGCGCAGCCCCTGGCTCGCCAGGACCAGGACGAGCATCGGCCAGCCCAGCCACGGCAGGAACGGTCTGTCCAGCGCCACGACCTCGACGACGCACGCCACGAGGAGCCCCGTGTGCAGCAGGACCATCGGACCGAAGTGCCCGCGCCCGGACTCGACCCCGCCGCGCGCGAACGACCAGCGGGCGTGGCGGGCGGAGACGACGAGCTCGGCCAGCCGCTCGAACCCCGTCGCCAGCACGAGGACCGCGTACAGCACGACGCTCATGCCGACTCCCGCCCGCTCAGCAGCACCAGCTCGGCGGCGACACCCGGGCCGAACGCCATGAGGACGGCCCACTCCCCCGGCCGGGGCGCGCCGTCGTCCAGCGTCGCGGCGAGGACGTGCAGCACGGACGACGACGACAGGTTGCCCTCGGCGGCGAGCGTCGCCCGCGTGCGCGCGACGTCGCTCTCGGACAGCGCGAGGGCGTCACGGACCGCGTCCACCACCTTCGGGCCCCCGGCGTGCACGACCCACGTGCCGACGTCGTCCGCCGTGAGGTCGTGCGGGGCGAGGAGGTCCTTGACGTCTCCCGCCAGGTGGGCGCGCAGCAGCTCCGGCAGCTCCGGCGAGAGCACGATGCCGAACCCGGTGTCGCGCACGTCCCAGCCCAGGGCGCCGGCCGTGCCCGGGTAGAGGTGGCTGCGGCTGCCCATCACCTGGGCCGTCGGCCCGGTGCCGTGGCGGACGGCGTCGCCGCCGACGACGACGGCCGTGGCCCCGTCCCCGAACAGCCCCGACGAGACGAGGTTCGCCGTCGAGGTGTCGTCGCGCTGGAAGGTCAGCGAGCACAGCTCGACGGAGACCAGGAGGGCGACCTGCCGCGGGTGCCCGGCCAGGTACTCGTGCAGGTGGGCCAGCCCGGCCGCCCCGCCGGCGCACCCCAGGCCGAAGGACGGCACGCGCCGGACGTCGGGGCGCAACCCCAGGCGGTGCACCAGGGCCGCGTCGATCGACGGTGCGCCGAGCCCCGTCACCGACGTGAAGAAGACCAGGTCGACCTCGTCGGGGCGAACCCCTGCGGCCGCGAGCGCCGCCCGGCCCGCCTGCTCCGCCAGGTCGGTGCCGACCCGCACGAAGTGGGCGTTGGCGTCGCCGAACGAGGTCAGGTCCGCGTACTCGTCGATCGGCAGCGCCAGGTGGCGCGTGTCCACGCCCGAGGCGGCGTGCACCCGGTGCGCCAGCCTCCGGCGGCCGCCCTCGGGAGCGAGCAGCGGAACGATCGCCTCGGAGATCTGCTGCTGCGGGTAGACGTGCGGGGGAAGCGCGGGGGCGACGGCCAGCACACGGGACATGCAGGCATCGTGGCACCGCTGACGCCCCGACGCGCGGGGGACGGCCCGGACTCAGTCCCCGACGGCACCCGCCGCCAGCGCGGTGAGCAGGATCGACGAGTCCTCGAGCGCCTCCACCCGGTGCCGTACCGGCGGCACGACGACGAAGTCCCCGGGCGTCCCCTCCCACGACTCGTCCCCGGCGACCAGCCGCACGCGGCCGCGCAGGACCTGCACCGTGGCCTCGTCCGGGGAGTCGTGCTCGTTCATGTCGTGGCCGGCGGTCAGCACCGACACCACCTGGCGGAGCGCGTGGTCGTGGCCGCCGCGGACGGTGCGGGCGGCGCGCCCGTTCGTCTGCCGGGCCGTCGTCATGAGCTCGTCGGTCAGGGCGGACAGGGACAGCGACTCCATGGCGGGCTCCGGTCGGTCGACGTCGAGGGACGCCCTCATGCTGCCACCGGGCCTCGGGTCGTGCCCAGGTGCGAGCGGCACTAGGTTCGCGTCATGTCCGACGCCGGGAAGCTCGCGCGCGGGATGCTGGCTGCCACGCACCCCGCCCCGGCCGCGATGGTCACGCTGTTCGCCCTGGCGCTGGCGCTGCGCGTCGATCCGGAGGCAGGCCGGGCGTTGCTGGTCACGGTGACCGTCGGGGCCGGTCAGCTCTCCATCGGCTGGAGCAACGACTGGCTCGACGCCGCCCGCGACCGCCAGGTCGGTCGCCTCGACAAGCCGACCGTGCGCGGGGCCGTCACCGCGGCCACGCTGCGCACGGGCGCGTTCGTCGCCGCGGCGGTGAGCGTGGTGCTGGGCTTCGCCGCCGGGGCGGGCGCCGGGCTGGCGAACCTCGGCGTCGTCCTCGGCGGGTGGACCTACAACCTGTGGTTCAAGCGGACGGCCTTGTCGTGGCTGCCCTACGCCGTCGCGTTCGGCCTGCTGCCCGTGTTCGTCGTGGCGGCGGCGGGTGACGGACGGAGCGCGCCCGGGTGGATGGTGCTCGCCGGTGCCCTGCTCGGTGTGGGTGCGCACGTCGCCAACGTCCTGCCCGACCTCGAGGACGACCGCGCCACCGGGGTCCACGGCCTGCCGCACCGGCTGGGACGGCGCGGTGCCAGCGTGGTCGCACCGCTCGTGCTCGCCGCGGGCTGCCTGGTGACGATGACCGGCCCGCCGGGCGGGCCCTCGGCCGCGACCGTCGGGCTCACCGCGGTCGCAGGCCTGCTCGCCGTCGCCGCCGGCGCCCTGGGTCTGCTGCGTCCGCGCAGCCGGGCGCCGTTCCTGCTCAGCATGGCCGTCGCCGCCCTGTGCGTGGTGCAGATCGTCGTCGCGGGCGCCGCGGTGACCGGCTGAGCAACGATCCTCAGCGCGCCTCGGCGGCCGAGGCCGTCCCGCTCAGCTCCGCGACGGCACGGCTGATGTCCGTGCCCACGGTCCCGGCCGTCGCACGCAGCGGCCGGTAGGCGGGGACGAACACGACCGCCGCCAGTCCGTCGTGCGCCCACACCGCGGGGACCTCGCGCCCGCCGTAGACGGCGGGACCGTCGGTGACGCCGTCGGGCGTGCGCTGCACCACCCAGCGGGGTGCGTCGTCCCGGCGCCCCCACACCTCGAGCTCGGTCGGGGTGACGACCACGGCGACGGGGCTGCCGCCCATGGTCATCCACCCGCGCGCCGTCGCACCCTGGTGGCGCGCGATGTCCGGCATCTCCGCCGTGGTGAAGCCCGGCACCACGACGCTGCCCGGACGGTGCCGCGCGGCGTGGCGGGCGCACGCGGTGACCCGGCGGACGACCACCAGCAGCGTCACGGCGACGATGGCCAGGACGACGAGCAGCGCGATCCACACGGTGGCGGCCTCGGTGTCGCCGCTGCGCAGGTCCAGGACGAGCCGCAGCGCCGACACGACGGCGATCACCAGCAGGACGGTGACGTAAGTGACGCGCTTGTTCCGGGCGTTCACGAGACAGGGCCTCTCCGTCGACGGCAGGACGGGCACGGACACTACCGCAGCGGCGTTCCCGCCCGGAGCAGACCTGTGGACGGCCCGCCCGGCCCGCGCCCGGCTCCCCTACGATCCTCGCGTGCCGACCCTTGCCGAACGCGCCGCGCTCGAGGTGGCGCCGTTCCGGCGTCGCATCGCCGTCGGCGGCGTGCTCGCCGTGGTGTGGGCGGTCTGGGCGAGCGGTCCCGGCTGGTCGACGCCGGCGCTCGCCGTGGCGGCGGTCGCGGGCATCGCGCTCGGCGTCGTGGATGCGGCGACCCACCGCCTGCCGGACGCCGTCACCTACCCGACCACCGCCGTCGTCGGCCTCCTCCTCGCGGGTGCCGCGCTGGCCGGGGACGCCGGGGACGCCGGGCTGCGGGCCCTGGCCGGTGCCCTCTGCCTCGGCGGGGGTTACCTGCTGCTGCACCTGGCCAGCCCGTCCGGGCTCGGCCTCGGGGACGTCAAGCTCGCGGTACTGCTGGGCCTGGTGAGCGGCTGGTACGGCTGGCCCGTGCTGTGGGCCACGGCGGTGCTGCCGTTCCTGCTCGGGGGCGTGGCCGCCCTGGTGCTCATCGGCGCCCGGCGGGCGACCCGCCGGACGGCCATCGCGTTCGGCCCCTGCATGCTGGCGGGGACGGCGCTGGCGCTCACGGCCGCTCGGCTCGCTGCCGCCTGACCGTTCGACGGCTCCACCGTTCGACGGCTCCACCGTTCGACGGGCAGAAACCGCCCGCAGCGGCGAGGCTGGACCTGACCCCGACCGATGCTCGGGGCTACAATGACGTCCCTGAATACTGCCTTGGTATGACCTGAATGTTATCTGGGCAGATGCTGAGTACGGAGCATACCGTGGGTCTGCCGGGTACTCCGCCCGGCACCTGACGGAAGGAAGCTCCATGAGACGAACGACCTTCAGGACGCTCGCCACCACCACGGCGACGCTCACCCTCGCGGCCACGGCGTTCACCGCCCAGGCCGCGAGCCCGACCCCCGACGCCGAGGAACCGCTCGGCGAGGCGGACCTGGCGGAGAAGTACCCCGTCGAGCTGCTCGAGGCCATGCAGGACGACCTCGACGTGACCGAGGACCGCGCCGTCGAGCGCCTGGACTTCCAGGCCGACGCCTCGGACACGCTCGACGAGCTCGACGCCGCCCTCGGCGACGACTTCGCGGGAATGTGGATCGACGCCGAGGACGACGTCGTCTACGCGGCCGTCACCGACACGTCCCAGGTCCCGACGGTCCGCCGGGCCGGCGCCCGGGCCGTCACCGCGCGGTACTCGCTGGAGGACCTCGAGCAGTGGCAGTCGTCCCTGACCGCCCCGCTGTCCGACGTCGAGGGCGTGCCCGGCACCTACGTCGACCTCGCGGAGAACACGATCGTGGTCCAGGTGCACCGCGGGTCCCGCGGCGAGGCCCGCCAGGCGGCGAGGGCGGCCGGGGTCCCCCAGCGGGCGGTCACCTTCGAGCGCACCACCGAGGAGCCGCGGACCTACCAGGACGTCGTCGGCGGCAACGCCTACTACATCGGCGGCGGGTCACGGTGCTCCGTCGGCTTCGCCGTCACCACCGGGTTCGTCACGGCCGGGCACTGCGGCTCCACGGGGGCGACGACGTCCCAGCCGAGCGGCACGTTCGCCGGGTCGGTCTTCCCCGGCAGCGACATGGCGCACGTGCGCACCGCGGCCGGGAACACACCCGTCGGCGCGGTGAACGACTACGCCGGTGGCGTCGTCGCGGTCGCCGGCTCCGCCCAGGCCCCGGTCGGCTCGCAGGTGTGCCGCTCCGGGTCCACCACCGGCTGGCACTGCGGCACCATCCAGGCCTACAACGCGACCGTGACCTACCCGCAGGGCAGCGTGAACGGGCTGATCCGCACCACCGTCTGCGCCGAGCCCGGCGACTCGGGCGGCTCCCTGCTCGCCGGCGACCAGGCGCAGGGCGTCACCTCCGGGGGGTCCGGCAACTGCAGCTCCGGCGGCACGACCTTCTTCCAGCCGGTCAACCCCATCCTCAACCGGTACGACCTGACCCTCGTGACCAACGGCGGTGGCGGGGGCGGCGGCGAGGACCCGTCCTGCACCGGCACCTCCTACTCGAGCGACGGCTCGCTGAGCCAGGGCGGCCAGGCCGTGCACCCGGACGGCAGCTACTGGAACCAGAGCGGCTCGGCACAGATCGCCGCGTGCGTCGAGGGTCCCTCGAGCGGCGACTTCGACGTCTACCTGCAGCGCTGGACCGGGAGCAGCTGGTCCACCGTGGCGCAGGGCACCACGACGTCGAGCCTGGACTCGCTGACGTACTCGGCGTCGTCGGGCTACTACCGCGTCGTGGTCCACGCCTACTCGGGCTCGGGTGCTTACACGACGGGCATCACGGTGTCGTGACGCCCGGACCCGCTCCCGACCGCACGTGACCCGTCGGCCGGGGACGGCGCGGGCGCGAGGACGGCACGTCCTCGCGTCCGCGCCGGTGGGTCAGGCGGCCCGGTCGGCCAGTGCGGTCGCCAGGTCGCCGAACGCCTGCTTCACCGGGCCGTCGGGCAGCGGCGCCAGCTCGGCGGCCGCCTCCCGCGCCCACCGCACCGCGAGCTCTCGCGTCTCGGCGAGCACGCTGTGCTCGCGCAGGTCCGCCACGACGGCGGCCAGCGCCGCGTCGTCGGACAGGTCCCCGTCGAGGCGGGCCAGCAGCGCGGTGTCCGACGGCGAGGCCTCCCCGCGCTCGACGCGGCGGCGCAGCAGCAGCACGGGCATGGTGGGCACGTGCTCGCGCAGGTCGGTCCCGGGCGTCTTGCCGGACTCGGTCCCCGAGGAGGCGATGTCCAGCACGTCGTCCGCGAGCTGGAAGGCGGTGCCCACCTTCTCGCCGTACCCGGTGACCGCCTCGACGATCTCGTCGGGGCACCCGCCGAACATCGCACCCAGGCGCGCCGACGTGGCGAGCAACGACGCCGTCTTGTCGCTGAGCACCTGCAGGTAGTGGTCGACGGGGTCGTCCCCGGCGGCCGGCCCGGTGGTCTCGTGGAGCTGGCCGAGGCACATCCGCTCGAAGGTGTGCGACTGCAGCACCACGGCCTCCGGCCCGAGCCCGGCGACGAGCGCCGACGCCCGGGCGAACAGCAGGTCCCCGACGAGGATCGCGATCGAGTTGCCCCACACGGTGTGCGCCGCCGGAGCCCCCCGGCGCACGGGGGCGGAGTCCATCACGTCGTCGTGGTACAGCGAGGCGACCTGCGTCAGCTCGACGACGACGGCCGCGTCGACGAGGCGCGGGTCCTCGCCGTCGCCCAGCTCGCCGGCGAGCAGCGTGAGCAGCGGGCGGAACCGCTTGCCGCCGGCCGCGATGAGGTGCCGCGACGCGTCGTCGGCCAGCCGGTCCGTGGAGGCCACCGCCTCGGCCAGGACGGCATCGACCCGTGCGAGCCGGCCCGCGAGCCGGTCGGCCAGCTCGGGGTCGCTCACGGGGATGGCGGTCGGCAGCGTGGCAGAAGCGCCGGCCGAGGCATCAGAAGCACGGGTCACGGTCCGAACCTATCTGGCCGGACCGGCCCGCAGCGAACCGGGAGTCACGGCTGCAGCGGGCGGAACGTCGCCGCCTGAGCCGCCCAGTCGAGGGCGACCTGCGGCACGACCCCGAGCAGCACGACCCCGACCGCGCACAGCACGATCGCCACCGTCGCCGGCCCCCGGGAGGCGACCACCACCACGGAGGCCCGGGCGAGGGTGGCCCGCGCGGCGGTGAGCGTGCCCGTCGCCGGCGCGGCGTCGTCGGCCGGCGCGGCGTCGTCGGCCCGCGATGTCCCGGCGGCAGCAGGTTCGGCGCCGTCCTCGACGTGCTCGGCGTGCTCGGACTCCTCGGTGGGGGGCGTGAGCACCATGAGCACGATGAGCCGCACGTAGAAGAACACCGCGACGGCCGAGGCGAGCACGCCGAGCACGGCCAGCGGCCAGGCGCCGGCCGCCACGGCCGCCGAGAACACGCCGAACTTCGCGATGAACCCCGCCGTGAGCGGGATGCCGGCCATCGACAGCAGGAACAGCGAGAACGCGGCCGCGAGCCACGGCGAGCGACGGGCGAGCCCGGCCCACTGCGACAGGTGGGTCGCCTCCCCGAGGACCACGCCGTCGGCGTCCTGCTCGCGCACGAGGGTCGCCACCGCGAAGGCTCCGAGCGTGGCCAGCCCGTAGGCGAGGACGTAGAAGAGCACCGCGCCGGCGCCGGTCTCGGAGAAGCCTACGAACGCGACCGCGAGGAACCCGGCGTGCGCGATCGACGAGTACGCGAGCATCCGCTTGACGTCGGTCTGGACGGCACCGGCGACGGTGCCGATCAACATCGTGAGGATCGCCACGGCCCACAGCCCGACCTCGAGATCGCGTCGCAGGGGCTCGTCCAGCCCGGCGGCCAGGGTGAAGACCACCCGCACCAGCGCGCCGACGGCGGCCGCCTTGACGCAGGCCGCCATGTAGCCGGTGATCGGGGTGGGCGCACCCTGGTAGACGTCCGGCGTCCACGTGTGGAACGGGGCCGCCCCGATCTTGAACAGCAGACCCACCGTGATGAGGAGCACCCCGGCGATCACCAGGGACGGCATCATCTCGAGCACCTGGCTCTCGGGGTGCACCAGCACGAAGAGCGCACCCTCGAGGCTCACCGTGCCCGCGAACCCGTAGACCAGCGCGATGCCGAAAAGCATGATCGCGCTCGCGAACGACCCGAGCAGGAAGTACTTGAACGCCGCCTCCTGGCTCAGCAGCCGGCGGCGGCGGGCCGTGGCGCACAGCACGTACAGCGGCAGGGACAGCACCTCGAGGGCGATGAACAGCACGATGAGGTTGTCCGTGGCGGGGAAGAGCAGCATGCCACCGGTGGCGAAGAGCACCAGCGGGTAGATCTCCGTCTGCTGCAGCCCGGCCTCCCGCGCGGCGTCCTCGTAGGTGGTGCCGGGCACGGCCGCGGCCGTGGGGGCGAACGCGTCCTGGCCGGTGCGCGTCCGGTCGGCGATCACCAGCACGCCGAGCACGGCGAGCACGGCCACCACGGCCTGGATGCCCAGCGTGAACGGGGTCAGCAGGAACGTGCCGTCGACGACGAACGCGTACCCCTCGGTGGTCACGCGGTCCCACAGCAGCACCACCGACACGAGCGAGCCGGTGAGCGCCGCCAGCGTGAGCACGATCTGCGTGGTGCGGCGGCCCCGGTCGGGCACGAACGCCTCGATCAGCACGCCGACCACGCCGGCGGCCAGCACCACGAGGACGGGGGTCAGGACGGCCCAGTCGATGACAGGTGCCTCGAACTCGATCACTGGTCGCTCCCCTCGAGGGCCCCGAGCACGGGCTCGGGATCGGTCTCACCCACGTGCTCCACGGAGACGCCCGCGGGCTCGCGCACGTAGTCCAGCGCCGGTCCGGGCATCAGCCCCAGCACCACCAGCGCGGCCACCAGCACCCCGGCGACCGTCTTCTCGCGGACGTCCAGGTCCTTCGCCCCGACGACGTCGGCCCCCACCGCGCCGGTGAACATGCGCTGGTAGGTCAGCAGCACGTAGACGGCGGCGAGCACGACGGCAGGGACCGCCACCAGCACCGGGACGGGCCACCGGGCGAACGCGCCGAGGAAGACCATGATCTCCGAGACGAACGTGGCCAGCCCCGGCAGGGCGAGCGCCGAGAGGCCCGCCACGAGGAACGTCCCGCCCAGCACCGGTGCGACCTTGCGCATCCCGCCGTAGTCTGCGATCTGCTGGCTGCGCCGCGGGTGCCGGACGATCGCGAAACCGGCCAGGAGGAACAGCGCGCCGGTGGAGATGCCGTGGTTGAGCATCATGAAGCTGGAGCCCGCGATCCCGAGCGACGTGAAGGTGAAGATCCCCAGGATGATGAACCCGAAGTGCGACACCGAGGTGTAGCCGATCAGCCGCAGCACGTCGGTCTGGCCGATCGCGAGGATCGCGCCGTACAGGATCGAGATCACGGCGAGCACGATGATCGCCGGTGCCGCCCACCGGCTCGCCGCCGGGAAGATCGGCAGGCAGAGCGTCAGCATCCCGAAGGTGCCCACCTTGTCGAGCACGCAGATGAGCAGCGTCGACGTGCCCGGGGTGGCGTTCTGCGTCACGTCCGGCAGCCAGGTGTGCACGGGGAACATCGGCGCCTTGATCGCGAACGCCAGGAAGAAGGCGCAGAACATGAGCCGCTCGGCGGTCGGGTCGAGCGCCAGACCGGTGAGGTTGTCCGTGAGGAACGCGTCCTCGGGGCGCAGCCCCGTGGCCGGGTCGACCGGCACCTGGAGGTACAGCGCGACCACGGCGGCCAGCATCACGAGCCCGCCCGCCAGCGAGAACAGCAGGAACTTCACCGCCGCGTACCGGCGCTGCGCCCCCTGCCCGAACCCGCCCACGAGGAAGTAGGCCGGGATCAGCATGGCCTCGAAGACCACGTAGAACAGGAACACGTCACGCGCCGTGAACACCACGACCATGAAGGACAGCAGCACCAGCACCGTGGCGAGGTAGCGCCGCAGCCGGACGTGGTCACCGCCCTGCTCGTGCCACGCGGCGAGGATCACCAGCGGCACCAGCCCCACGCTGAGCGCCACGAGCAGCAAGGACACCCCGTCGACGCCGACGGCGTAGCTCGCCCCCAGCGCCGGGATCCACGCGTACGTCTCGGTCAGCTGGTGGGTGCCCGCCGCCGAGGTGTCGAAGGCGAGGAACGCCCCCACCAGCAGCGCCACCTCGACCAGCGCGCCCACCAGCGCCACCGTGCGGGCCGTGCCGGCGCTGAACGCGCCGCCTCCGCTCGCGGCACCCGACGCCGGGCGCCCGCGCCCCACGCCGGTCAGCACCGTCGCCGCCGCCGCGACCAGCGGCCACACCACGAGGGCAGTCACCCAGGGAAAGCCGGACATCATCATCCCTTCCACGCCTCAGCTCGCCCCCTGGCCGGAGACCAGCCAGATCACGAGCACGATCACGCCCAGACCACCCAGGGTCATCGCGGCGTACTGCCGGACGTACCCGGACTGCATGCTTCGCAGCCGCCCGCCCAGGCGTCCCACGCCCCCGGCCAGACCCAGCCACCCGGCGTCGACCGCCGTGCGGTCCGCGAAGACCAGCGACCGCGTCAGCACCCTGCCCGGCAGCATCACGAGCCCTTCGTTGACGTCGTCCTGGTGCAGGTCCACCCGAGCCGCACGCACCAGCGCCGGGGCCGGTGGCGGCGTCGTCGGCACCCGCCGCACGGCGTACTGCACGAACGCGAGGGCCGCGCCGAGGACCACGAGGACGAGCGTCAGGGTCACGATCAGCCAGATCGGCAGGACCGGCTCGTGGTGCTCGGCGTGCCCCGTCACCGGCTCGAGCCAGTGCACGAACCGGTCGCCGGCGTTGAGCACGAAGCCGAGCCCGACCGACCCGATCGCGAGCACGATCATCGGCAGCGTCATGAGCCACGGGGACTCGTGCGGGTGCCGCACGGGGGCCTCGTCGCCGTCCGCACCGTCGCGCCCCGCACCGCCCGCGAGCTCGGTGACCCACCGCCGTCGGCCCATGAACGTCATGAAGAACAGCCGCGACATGTAGTAGGCGGTGATCCCGGCGCCCACCAGGGCGACCGTCCCGAACACCCACGGCCGCCAGCCCTCGCCCACGAACGCGACCTCGATGATCTTGTCCTTGGAGTAGAAGCCGGAGAACGGCGGGACGCCGAGGATCGCCAGCCAGCCGAGGCCCATCGTGATCGCGGTGACCGGCAGCAGCCGGGCCAGGCCGCCGAACCGGCGCATGTTCACGTCGTCGTCCATCGCGTGCATGACCGAGCCCGCCCCGAGGAACAGGCCCGCCTTGAAGAAGCCGTGCGTCAGCAGGTGGAAGATCGCGAACGCGTACCCGACGGGGCCGAGGCCCGCAGCGAGCATCATGTAGCCGATCTGGGACATCGTCGAGGCGGCCAGCGCCTTCTTGATGTCGTCCTTGGCGCAGCCGACGACCGCCCCGAACAGCAGGGTCAGAGCACCCACGACCGCGATGACGAGCTGGGCGTCCGGCGCCGCCTCCAGCAGCGGTCCCGAGCGGACCAGGAGGTAGACGCCCGCGGTCACCATCGTGGCGGCGTGGATGAGGGCGGAGACCGGCGTCGGGCCGGCCATCGCGTCGCCGAGCCACGCCTGCAGCGGCAGCTGGGCAGACTTGCCGCAGGCCGCCAGCAGGAGCAGCAGGCCGATCGCCGTCGTCGTGCCCTGGTCCGCCGCGTCGGCCGAGCCGAGCACCGTGGCGAAGTCCACCCCGCCGAACGTCGCGAGCATGAGCATCATCGCCGCGATGAGGCCCATGTCCCCCACGCGGTTCATGACGAACGCCTTCTTGCCCGCCACCGCGTTGGGCAGGTGGTGGTCCCAGAACCCGATGAGCAGGAACGAGGCCAGGCCCACGCCCTCCCAGCCGACGAACAGCAGCAGGTAGGAGTCCGCGAGCACGAGCAGCAGCATCGCGGCCACGAACAGGTTGAGGTACGCGAAGAACCGGCGGCGGTCGCGGTCGTGGGACATGTACGCCACGGAGTACAGGTGGATCAGCGAGCCGACGAAGGTGATCAGCATGACGAACGTCATCGACAGCGGGTCCACCTGGAACCCGAGGTCCACCTGCAGCGGGCCGACGTCGATCCAGCTCGCCGTGGTGTGGACGCCCACCCGGTCCTCGGCGGCCACGCCGAGCATGTCGAGCAGGATCACGAGGCCGATCACGAACGTCGCCGTCGAGGCCAGCACGCCGAGCCAGTGCCCCCAGCGGTCGCTGAGCCGGCCGACCAGGAGCAGCAGCGCCGCTCCGACGAGCGGCGTGGCGACCAACCAGGGCGCGAGCGAAAGAGTCTGCATCATCGAAGTCGTCGGCCCCTCTAGCTCTTGAGCAGGTTGACGTCGTCGACCGAGGCCGACCGGCGGGCACGGAAGATCGTCACGATGATCGCCAGGCCGACGACGACCTCCGCGGCGGCCACCACCATGACGAAGAAGGCGAGGACCTGTCCGGTGATGTCGCCGTGCAGGCGGGCGAACGTCACGAGCGCCAGGTTGGTGGCGTTCAGCATCAGCTCGACCCCCATGAACACGACGATCGCGTTGCGCCGCAGCAGCACCGTGGTGGCACCGAGCGCGAACAGGATCGACGCGAGATAGAGGTAGTTGACGAGGTCCATCAGCGGTCCTCCCCGTTCTCGGCCGGCGCGGGCCGGTCCAGCTGGATGCGTTGCACCAGCGTCTCCTCCGCGGTGAGGAGCTCCGTCGCGGAGCGCTGCTGGCCGCGGATGCGCAGCACGCGCGGCACGGAGTGCTCCAGCGGGCGGCCCTCCGGGTCGAGCGCCGGGGTGTCCATCGCGTTGTTCTGGGCGTAGACGCCCGGCGCGGGCAGCGGCGTGAGCTGGCGACCGGTGGGCAGCAGGGCCACCTTCGCCTCCGCCAGCGCACGCTGCGTCGGCTTCTTGCCGAGCCGGCGCCGGTGCGTGAGCACCAGGCCCGCGAGGGCCGCCGTGACCAGGAGGATCCCCACGACCTCCATCGCGACCACGTAGTCCTGCATCAGCACCCTGGCCAGCGCCACCGGGTTGGTGACGGCGTTGGCCTGGGCGAGCCCGACCGACGGCGGGAAGGTCGCCTGGGCGACGACGCCGAGCAGCACCGCGGCCAGACCGGCACCGAGCAGCAGCCCGATCCAGCGCTGGCCGCGGATCGTCTCCGTGAGAGAGTCCGCGGCGTCGACCCCCACGAGCATCAGCACGAAGAGGAAGAGCATCATCACGGCGCCGGTGTAGACGACGACCTGGACGATCCCGAGGAACGGCGCCTCCTGCGCCACGTAGAGCACCGCCAGGCCGATCATCACGAACACCACGCAGACGGCGGCGTGCACGGCACGGCGGACCACGAGCAGCCCGGCGGCGGCGATCACCATCAGCGGGGCCAGCGTCCAGAAGAGGACCTCCTCGCCGCCGCTCATCGCGCGCCCCCCTGACCCACCCGCGACGACCCGCGGGCCTCGCGCTCGCGCGCCGCGGAGCGGCCGTCGATGTTGGACTCCTCGGCCGCGGCCCGCGTCGCCACGGCGCGGTCCTGGTCGGGCCGCAGCCGGTGCTGGTCGGGCGTGGGTGGCGGGGCGTCACCGGCGACGACGGCGGCGGCCGCGTCCAGCGTGGGCTCGTCCGGGCGGCGCTCACGCACCCAGTCCACCTGCGCGGCGGTGGGTGCCGTGACCTCGCCCCGGTAGTACTCCGTGTCGGTGGTGCCCTCCACCATCGGGTGCGGACCGGCGAGCATCCCCTCGGCCAGCGGCGCCAGGATGTCCTGCTTCTCGTAGATCATGCCCTCCCGGCTGGGGCCGGCGATCTCGTAGTCGTTGCTCATCGTGAGCGCCCGCGTGGGGCACGCCTCGATGCACAGCGCGCAGAAGATGCAGCGCAGGTAGTTGATCTGGTACACGCGGCCGTACCGCTCACCGGGCGACATGTGCACCGGCTCGGCCGAGCCGTCGTTCTCCGCCAGGTCCGCGTTGTCCGCACCTTCGACGTAGATCGCGTCGGCCGGGCACGCCCAGGCGCACAGCTCGCAGCCGATGCACTTCTCCAGGCCGTCGGCGTACCGGTTGAGCTGGTGGCGCCCGTGGTAGCGGGACTGGGGGGCCGTCTTCTTCCGGGGGTACTCCTCGGTGACGGCCGGTCGGAACATCGACGAGAACGTCACGCCGAACCCGGCGACCGGGGCGAACAGCTCGCCCACCGGTCCCTTGGTCGGGCGCAGCGGCTCGTACGGCTTGTCGGTCATCGCGTCTCCTCCGCGTCGACGTCGGCCGGGGAAGCCGGGGGGTCCTGCGGTGCCGGCGGCACCGTGCGACGGGCGCGCGGCGAGGCCGGCAGCGCCTGTCCGGGCAGCGGCGGGACGGGGTAGCCGCCCGCGAACGCGTCGAACCCGCCGCCCTCCGGGCCTGCGCCGTCGGCCGCCGGTCTGTCGGGCGTCTTGCGCTGCGGCCACAGCCACAGCACGACCATCACCAGGGCGAACACCACCAGGATCGCCACGATCATCTGCGTGCGGGTCACCCCTGACAGACCGGCCCAGCGGAACGACGCCAGGGCCACCAGCCAGACGAGGGCGAACGGGATGAGAACCTTCCAGCCGAACACCATGAACTGGTCGTAGCGCAGCCGCAGCAGCGTGCCGCGCACCCACACGAAGAAGAACATCAGCACCCAGACCTTGGCCAGGAACCACAGCACCGGCCACCAGCCGGTGTTGAGGACCCCGTCGCCGATCATCGACAGCGGCCACGGGGCGCGCCACCCGCCGAGGAACAGCGTCGTGGCGACGGCGGAGACGTTGATCATCGCGATGTACTCGGCCAGGAAGAACCAGGCGAACTTCATCGACGAGTACTCGGTCATGTAGCCCGAGACCAGCTCGCCCTCCGCCTCGGGCAGGTCGAAGGGCAGCCGGTTCGTCTCCCCCACCATCGAGATGATGTACACGACGAACGCGGGCGCCAGCGGCAGGAACCACCACAGGGCCGTCTGCGACTCCACGATCGACGAGGTCGACATCGAGCCGGCCATGATGAAGACGCTCACCAGGGAGAGCCCCATCGCGAGCTCGTAGCTGATCACCTGGGCCGTGGACCGCACGGCGCCCAGCAGCGGGTAGGTCGAGCCGGAGGACCAGCCGCCCAGGACGATGCCGTAGACGCCGATGGAGGCGCACGCCAGCACGTACAGCGTCGCCACGGGGAAGTCCGTCAGCTGGGCCGGCGTGGAGTAGTCGGTGAAGGGGATCGTGACGCTCGGGCCGAACGGGATGACGGCGAAGACGAGCAGCGCGCAGAACACCGAGATCATCGGCGCCAGCAGGTACATGACACGGTCGGCCCGCGTCACCGTCAGGTCCTCCTTGAGCAGCAGCTTCATCGCGTCGGCCAGCGACTGCAGCAGTCCGATCGGTCCGTGCCAGTTCGGGCCGGGGCGCAGCTGCATGCGGGCCACGACCTTGCGCTCGAACCAGATCGCGAAGAGCACGCTCGTGAGCAGGAACACGATGATGAGCACGGCCTTGACGATCGTCGTGACGATCGTGTCCGCGCTGAAGTCGGCGGCGACCCCGGGGATCATGCGTCGTCTCCCTTCTCGGCCGGCGCGATCCGCACCGGCGCGCCCGGCCCGGCACCCAGGTCGTCGTGGACCCGGCACCCGCGTGACGCCGTCGGCAGCCAGACCACGTGGTCGACCATCTCCGTGATCGCCACCGGCACGGTGATCGAGCCGCGGTCGGTGGAGACCGTCACCAGGTCACCGTCGAACACGTCGAACCCGGCCGCCGTGACCGCGCTGACCCGGGCCACCGGACGCTTCGCCGAGCCCGCCAGGTGCTCCTCGCCGTCCTGCAGGGCGCCGTCGTCGAGCAGCAGGTGCCAGCTCGCCAGGACGGCGGTGCCGGCCGCCACCGCGGGAGGCTCCGGCGGGCCGGCCTGCGGGGCGTCGGCCCGCTGTCCCCGCCAGGCGCCGAACGCCGCGATCGCCCGGTGCGCCGCGAGGGGCTCGGCCGCGCCGAGGTCCACGTCGAGCTGCGCGGCGAGCGCGTCGAGCACCCGGTGGTCGGGCAGCGCGGAGGACTCCAGCGCCTGGCCGAAGGACCGCACGCGGCCCTCCCAGTTCCAGTAGGACCCCGCCCGCTCGACGGGCGGTGCGACGGGGAGCACGACGTCGGCGAGCGCGGTGGCCTCGGTGTGCCGCACCTCGAGGGCCACGACGAACCGGGCGGCCCCGAGGGCGCGGCGGGCGTGCTCCGGGTCGGGCAGGTCCGCCAGCTCGAGTCCGCCCACCAGCGCACCGGTGAGCTGACCGACGCTCAGGGCGTCCAGGATCCCGTCGGTGTCCAGCCCGGGGGTGTCCGGCAGGGTGCCGACGTCGACCCCCCAGGCCGCGGCCGCCTCGGCCCGGGCCTCGTCGTCGACGAGCGGGCGACCACCAGGCAGCAGGCCGGGCAGCAGACCGGCCTCGACCCCGCCGCGCTCACCGGCGCGCCGCGGGATCCAGGCGAGCCGTGCTCCCGTCGACTCCGCGAGCCGCAGCGCCGCGGTGTACGCGCCGGGTGCGCCGGCGAGCCGTTCACCCACGAGCACGACGGCGCCCTCCTGGCCGAGCGCGCCGGCCACGTCCTCGAGGGTCTCGCTGTCCGCGCCGGCGGGCACCAGGCCGCCGGACGCCTGGGTGGCCAGGGTGCCGAGCCAGTCCGCCTCCGTGCCGGGCGCCGTCGGGAGCAGCGTCCCGTCCAACCGGGCCAGTCCGCGGCTGCGGAACGGCGCGACGGAGAACACCCGCGCCCCGGCCTTCACGGCCTTGCGCAGGCGCAGGAACGTGATGCCCGCCTCCTCCTCGGCCTCCAGACCGGCGAGCAGGACCGCGGGAGCAGCCTCCAGGTCGGCGAACGTGACGCCGACGCCGCTTCCTGCCACCTCGTGCGCCAGGAATGCGGTCTCCTCGACGGAGTGCACGCGGGCGCGCTGGTCGACGTCGTCCGTCCGCAGCACCGTCCGGGCGAACCGGGACCAGGCGAAGGCGTCCTCGACCGTGAGCCGGCCGCCCGGCAGGACGCCGACCCCGCCGTCGTCGCGCGCCGTGGCCAGGCCCTGCGCGGCGACCTCCAGCGCCTCGACCCACGACGCCGGCCGCAGCTCGCCGTCCTCACGCACCAACGGCGTCGCGATCCGGTCGGGTGCCGACTGCCACGTGAACGCGAAGCGGTCCTTGTCGGTGATCCACTCCTCGTTGACGGCCGGGTCGTCACCGGCCAGCCGGCGCATCACCTTGCCGCGGCGGTGGTCGATGCGGATCGCCGCCCCGCACGCGTCGTGCTCGGCGACGCTCGGGGTCGAGACCAGGTCGAACGGCCGCGACCGGAACCGGTACGCGGCGCTGGTCAGCGCGCCCACCGGGCAGATCTGCACCGTGTTGCCCGAGAAGTAGGAGGCGAACGGCTGGCCCGAGGTGTCGGGCTGCGCGATGCCGAGCGGGACGTCGACCGGTCCGGCAGACGGGCCCGCCGGGCCTTCTCCAGGCGCGCCCTCGCCGTGACCGCCGCACGGCGGCGCGAAGTCGAGCACCTGCTCGTCGAACCGGCCGATCTGCTGGTCCGCCCCGCGCTCCTGCAGCGCGATGAACTCGTCGCCGGCGATCTCCTCGCTGAAGCGTGTGCACCGCTGGCACAGCACGCACCGTTCCCGGTCGAGGAGCACCTGGGAGGAGACGTGGATGGGCTTGGGGAAGGTGCGCTTGACGTCCGCGAACCGCGACGTCGCCCGGCCGTTCTTCATGGCCTGGTTCTGCAGCGGGCACTCGCCGCCCTTGTCGCAGACCGGGCAGTCGAGGGGGTGGTTCATGAGCAGCAGCTCCATGACACCCTCCTGCGCCTTGTCGGCGACCGCCGAGGTCCGCTGGGTCTTGACGACCATGCCCGGGGTGACCGTCATGGTGCAGGACGCCTGCGGCTTGGGCATCGCCCGCACGTTGCCCTCGCGGTCGGGCATGGCGACCTCGACGAGGCACTGCCGGCACGCACCGGCCGGCTCCAGCAGCGGGTGGTCGCAGAACCGGGGGATCTCGATGCCGACCTGCTCGGCGGCGCGGATGATCAGCGTCCCCTTCGGCACGGTGACCTCGACCTCGTCGATCGTGCAGGTCACCGTCTCGACGGCCTCCCCGGCGGGGCCGCCGGGCGTCGCCTTGTCCGTGGTGGCGGTCATCGGTGGCCTCCCGCACCCGCGAGCGCCGGCGGCGCCTCGGGCGTGTCGTCGAACAGCGTGGACCGGGCCGGGTCGAACGGGCAGCCCCGCCCGTCGAGGTGCGCCTCGTACTCGTCCCGGAAGTACTGGATGCTCGAGGTGATGGGCGACGTCGCCCCGTCCCCCAGCGCGCAGAACGCGCGGCCGAGGATGTTGTCGCACAGGTCGAGCAGCAGGTCGATGTCGGGTCCGGTGCCCTCGCCCGCCTCGATGCGGTGCAGCACCTGCTTGAGCCAGTAGGTGCCCTCGCGGCAGGGCGTGCACTTGCCGCAGGACTCGTGCGCGTAGAAGTCGGTCCACCGGCTCACGGCCCGCACCACGCAGGTCGTCTCGTCGAAGATCTGCAGCGCCCTGGTGCCGAGCATGGACCCCGCGGCCCCGACCGACTCGTAGTCGAGGGGGACGTCGAGGTGCTCCGCCGTGAACAACGGCGTCGAGGACCCGCCGGGGGTCCAGAACTTCAGCTCGTGGCCCTCACGGACCCCGCCGGCGAGCTCCAGGAGCTCGCGCAGGGTGATGCCCAGGGGCGCCTCGAACTGCCCGGGCCGGGTCACGTGGCCGGACAGGGAGAACAGCCCGTGGCCCTGGGACTTCTCCGTGCCCATGGACGCGAACCACTCGGCTCCCTTCGCCAGGATGCCGGGGACCGAGGCGATCGACTCGACGTTGTTGACCACGGTGGGCCGCGCGTACAGGCCGGCGACGGCCGGGAACGGCGGCTTGAGCCGCGGCTGGCCGCGCTTGCCCTCGAGGGAGTCGAGCAGGGCCGTCTCCTCGCCGCAGATGTAGGCGCCGGCCCCCGCGTGCACGGTGACCTCGAGGTCGAACCCCGACCCCTGGATGTCGGTGCCGAGGTACCCCGCGTCGTAGGCCTCCTGGACGGCCGCCAGGAGGCGGCGGTAGACGTGCAGCACCTCGCCGCGGACGTAGATGAACGCGTGGTGGCACCCGATGGCGTAGCTGGTGATCGCGACGCCCTCGACCAGGTGCTGCGGGCTGGCCAGCATCAGCGGGATGTCCTTGCAGGTGCCCGGCTCGGACTCGTCGGCGTTGACCACCAGGTAGCGGGGTCCGCCGTCGGGCGCGGGGAGGAAGCCCCACTTCATGCCGGTGGGGAACCCGGCGCCGCCCCGGCCGCGCAGGCCGGAGTCCTTGACGGCCTGCACCACGTCGGCGGGGTCCTGGGCGAGCGCGGCCCGCAGGCCCTCGTAGCCGCCGTGGTCCAGGTAGGACTCCAACGTCCACGACCGCTGGGCGTCCCAGGTGTCGGTGAGGACCGGCGTGAGCATGTCAGTCATCGGAACCCTCCGTCCGCTCGCCCGGCTCCGAGGCGTCCGGCATGCCCGGCTTCTCGTCCTGCGTCGTCGTCGGCTTGCGCTCCGCGCTGGACTGCGCCGTGCCCGTCTCCGGCGGCACCTCGGCCGCGGGCTCGCCGGCGGCGTCCACGCCGTCCGGCTCCGGGGCCGTCCAGCCCCGCTCGCGCGCGATCCGCAGGCCCTCGAGCGTGGGTCCCCCGGCGCCCGTGCCCTCGTCGGCACGTCCGTCGGGGAACCCGGCGAGCACCCGGCTCGTCTGCTTGAACGAGCACACGCTCGCCGCCCCGCGGGTCGGCGTGACGTCCTGGCCCGCGCGCAGCCGGTCGGCGATCTCCGTGGCCGACTCCGGGGTCTGGTTGTCGAAGAACTCCCAGTTGACCATCATCACGGGGGCGTAGTCGCAGGCCGCGTTGCACTCGACGCGCTCCAGCGTGATCGAGCCGTCCGGCGTGGTCTCGTCGTGCCCGACGTCGAGGTGCTCCGACAAGCGGTCGAAGATCGCGTCGCCGCCCATCACCGCGCACAGCGTGTTGGTGCACACGCCCACGGTGTACGTGCCGTTGGGGTGCCGCTTGTACTGGGTGTAGAACGTCGCGACCGCCGAGACCTCGGCCGCCGTCATCTCCAGCTGCTCGGCGCAGAACAGGATCCCGTCCCGGCTGACGTAGCCGTCCACCGACTGCACCAGGTGCAGCATCGGCAGCAGCCCGGAGCGGGGGTCGGGGTAGCGCGCCGTGATCTGCTCGGCGTCGGCCGTCAGCGCGGCCAGGGTCTCGGCGTCGTACCCCGTGCGCGACCGCGCGCCCACCGGTTCGGCCGTCATCGGTCCACCCCTCCCAGCACCGGGTCCAGGGACGCGACGGCGACGACGACGTCGGCCACCTGGCCGCCCTCGCACAGCACCGACACGGCCTGGAGATTGTTGAACGACGGGTCGCGGAAGTGCGCCCGGTAGGGTCTCGTGCCGCCGTCGGACACGAGGTGCACGCCCAGCTCGCCGCGCGGGTGCTCGACCGTCTGCCACGTCTGCCCGGCCGGGACCCCGAACCCCTCGGTCACCAGCTTGAAGTGGTGGATGAGGGCCTCCATCGAGGTGCCCATGATCTGGCGGATGTGGTCGAGCGAGTTGCCCTGGCCGTCGGACCCGACGGACAGCTGGGCGGGCCACGCGACCTTCTTGTCGGCGACCATCACCGGCGCGCCCGCCGTGTCGTCCAGGCGCTGCAGGCACTGCTCGACGATCTTCAGCGACTGGTAGCACTCCTCGAGGCGCAGCACCACGCGCGAGTACGAGTCCGCCGCGGTGTCGGTCGGGACGTCGAAGTCGTACGTCTCGTAGCCGCTGTACGGGAAGGTCTTGCGCACGTCGTACGGGTGCCCGGCCGAGCGCAGCACCGGCCCCGTGATGCCGAGGGCGAAGCAGCCGGCCAGGTTGAGCACACCGACGTCCGTGAGGCGCGACCGGAAGATGGGGTTGGCGAGCATCAGGTCACCGAGCTGGCCCAGGTACCCGCGGACCTTCGGCAGCGCGGCCCGCACCTGGTCGGTGAAGCCCTCCGGCGCGTCCGTGGCGACGCCGCCCGGGCGCACGTACGCGTGGTTCATGCGCAGGCCCGTGATCGCCTCGAAGAGCCGCAGGATCTCCTCGCGGGCGGTGAACCCGATCGTCATGACCGTCGTCGCGCCCATCTCGTTGCCGCCCGTGCCGAGGCAGACCAGGTGGGAGGCGACGCGGTTGAGCTCCATCATGAGCACCCGGATCACGCTCGCGCGCTCCGGCACGTCGTCGGTGATGCCCAGCAGCCGCTCCGTGCCGAGACAGTAGGCGGTCTCCTGGAACAGCGGCGCGAGGTAGTCCATCCGGGTGCAGAACGTGGTGCCCTGCGTCCAGGTGCGGAACTCCATGTTCTTCTCGATGCCGGTGTGCAGGTACCCGATGCCGCAGCGGGCCTCGGTCACCGTCTCGCCGTCGATCTCGAGCATGAGGCGCAGCACGCCGTGGGTGGACGGGTGCTGCGGCCCCATGTTGACGACGATCCGCTCCTCGCCGATCGCCTCCCGCGCGATCTCTTCCCAGTCGCCGCCGGACGCCTCGAAGCCCGGCACGCTGGGCCCGTAGTCCTCGCTCGGCGGGCGCGTCGAGCGCGCCGCGTGCGGGGCGGGCGGGCTGTCATGGGCAGGCGCGGTCATGAGTACTGCCTCCTCGTGTCCGGCGGCGGCACCGTGGCGCCCTTGTACTCCACGGGGATCCCGCCGAGCGGGTAGTCCTTGCGCTGCGGGTGACCCGGCCAGTCGTCCGGCATCTCGATGCGGGCCAGGCCGGGATGGCCGTCGAACACGATCCCGAAGAAGTCCCACGTCTCACGCTCGTGCCAGTCGTTCGTCGGGTAGACGCCGGTGGTCGTCGGGATGTGCGGGTCCGCGTCCGGGCACGCGACCTCGAGGCGCAGCCGGCGCGCGTGCGTCACCGACGTCAGGTGGTAGACGGCGTGCAGCTCGCGCCCGGCGTCCTCGGGGTAGTGGACGCCCGAGACCCCGAGGGAGAGCTCGAAGCGCAGGTCCTGGTCGTCGCGCAGCACCTGGCAGACCGGCACGAGGTGCTCGCGGGCGACGTACAGCGTCAGCTCGGCGTCGTCGCTCGGGTCCGTGCCCGGGTCGGCGTCGTCCCGCCGGCGCGGGTCGGAGACCGTGACCCGCTCGACCGCGTCGCCGAACGTGACACCCTGCTCGCCGAGGACCTCCGCGAGCACGTCGACGGCCTCGTCGAACCAGCTCCCGTAGGGGCGGGCGGCGGCCGGCGGCATCGTGACCGTGCGCACCAGCCCGCCGTAGCCGGAGGTGTCGCCCGTGCCGTGCGCGCCGAACATGCCCGTGCGCTCGGCGACGAGCTCCGCCGTCGGCTCCGGCAGGTCGTGACCGCCGCGGGCGACCTCGCGCCCCTCGTCCGGCGTCATCGCAGCAGGCCGATCATCCGGGAGGTGGGCGTCGCCTCGAGCGCCGCCGCCTCGGCGGCCTTCGCCGCCTCGACCCGGTTCACGCCGAGCGGCGCGTCCTGGATCTGCTGGTGCAGCGCCAGGATCGCGTTGATCAGCATCTCGGGGCGCGGCGGGCAGCCCGGCAGGTAGATGTCGACGGGCAGGATGTGGTCGACGCCCTGCACGATCGCGTAGTTGTTGAACATGCCGCCGCTGGACGCGCACACACCCATCGACAGCACCCACTTGGGCTCGCTCATCTGGTCGTAGACCTGCCGGACGACGGGCGCCATCTTCTGACTGACGCGCCCGGCCACGATCATCAGGTCGGCCTGGCGCGGTGACGCCCGGAAGACCTCCATGCCGAACCGGGACAGGTCGAACCGCGACGCACCGGCCGCCATCATCTCGATGGCGCAGCACGCCAGACCGAACGTCACCGGCCACACGGACGCCTTGCGCAGGTAGCCCGCGAGGTCCTCGATCGTCGTGAGCAGGAAGCCCGACGGCGATTCCTCCAGCCCCATGTCTCCTCCTTCGCGGAGCGTCGGTGCCACCGCAGCGGCACCCTTGCCGAACTTCCTGTCAGACCCAGTCGAACCCGCCGCGCCGCCACTCGTAGACGAACGGCACGGTGATCAGCACCAGGAAGACGAGCATCGCCGCCAGCCCGAACCCGGCCAGGACGGCGAAGTCCACGGCCCACGGGTAGAGGAAGACCACCTCGATGTCGAAGACGATGAACGTCATCGCCACCAGGTAGTACTTGATCGGCAGGCGGCCGCCACCCATCGCGAGCGGGGTCGGCTCGATGCCGCACTCGTACGCGTCCAGCTTGGCGCGGTTGTACCGCTTGGGCCCGATGACGGCGCTCGCCGCCACCCCGCCGAGCGCGAGCACGGCCGCGATCCCCATGAGGACCAGCACCGGGACGTACGGGTTGCTCATCGGATCTCCTCGCCTGGATCGATCACGTCGGTGTCACTCCCTCGTGCCACGTCGGGTCTCATGCCACGCTCCTCCGCGCGAGCTCTGCGGTGCCGCGCTCCGGCACACGTCGTCCCTCGGCGTCCCTCTGCGGGGGCTCCTGGACCTCACGCATTCGGGACCACCCTGGTGAGCCCGGCGATGACCCGGTCGACCCAGTCACCGCCGCGGGGCTCGTAGCAGTCCGAGAGCAGCTTGAGGACGAACTGCATGACGACCCGCCGTGGCAGCCCGTACCGCACGCACAGCCGCATCACCGCGGGGTGCTCGATGAGCCGCACGAACCAGCGCCCGAGCGTGTAGTAGCCGCCCAGGTCGGCACGCATGCGGTCGGTGTAGGTGGCCAGGGTGCGCTCGCGGGCGTCGTCGGTGGTCCGGGTGCGGGCCTGCGCGATCGCGTCGGCGGCCACCCGCCCGGCCTGGAGCGCGTAGGCGATGCCTTCGCCGTTGAACGGGCTGACCATCCCGGCGGAGTCACCCACCAGCAGCGTGCCGTCCGCGTACATCGGCGACCGGTTGAACCCCATCGGCAGTGCGGCACCCCGCACCGGACCGACCTGGTTGTCGGGGGTGAAGCCCCACTCGCTCGGGGTGTTGCGCATCCACGCGGCCATCAGCGCGCGGTAGTCGTGCCCGGTGGCGGACTGGCGGGCCGGGGTGGAGCTGACCGCGCCGAGACCCACGTTCGCCGTGCCGTCGCCGAGGGCGAAGATCCAGCCGTAGCCGGGCAGGAGGTTCGACTCCCCCGGCGCGCCGTCCCACAGCTCGAGGTGGGACTCCATGAAGGGGTCCTCGTGGCGCGAGGTGACCCCGCCCGCGTGCTCGGTGCGGAAGTAGGTGCGCACGGCGGTGCCCAGGGGGCGGTCGTCACGGCGCGTGATGCCGAGCGTGGTCGCGAACCGCGAGGACACGCCGTCGGCGGCGACGACGACGGGAGCGCGGTACGTGGTCACGGGGCCGTCGGCGCGGCCACGCCCGTCGAGAGGCTGCGCCGTCACGCCCACGACGCGGTCGCTGCGCTCGTCGGTCAGCGCGCCGGCGACCCGCGTGCGCTCGACGAGCTTGGCGCCGGAGGCCTGCGCGTGCTGGACCAGCCGGTGGTCGAGCGACATGCGGGCGCGGGCCATCCCGTAGCCGGGGTAGGTGGTCAGCTCGGGCCAGGCGAGCTCCCAGGACCGCCCGCCGGCGACCACGCGCAGACCCTCGTTGCGGATCCAGCCGTCGTCGGGCCGCGTGTCGACGCCCATCCGGGCGAGCTCGGCCACGGCGCGTGGCGTCAGGCCGTCGCCGCAGATCTTGTCCCGGGGGAACGACGCCTTGTCCAGGAGGAGCACGTCGAGGCCGGCGGAGGCGCACCAGTGCGCGGTCGAGGCACCGGCCGGCCCGGCGCCCACGACGATCACGTCGGCGTCGTCGCGATGCGATGCTCGCACTGCCTCACCTCCCTGGACGAGAGACCCCGACTCCGTTGCCGGGGACGTCTTGTGAACTCAGTCACAACGTACTGCGCGTCACTCTAGTCACGATCCTCGGCAGATGTGTAGGAAGGTGAACCTTCCCTCGGGCCCAGGGTGGCGTCGAGGCAGGTCGCGGCATACGGTCGAACCGCATCAGCGCACCGTCCGACCCGCATCTGCCACCAGGAGGCACCGCACCATGAAGGCAACGACCGCACTCGTCATCGGCGCCGCGCTGGGCTACTTCCTCGGCACGGAGAAGGGTCGCTCGACCCTCGACCAGGCCAAGGGGTGGGCCACCGAGACGTGGAACGACCCCCGCGTCCAGGAGAAGGTCAGCGAGTTCACCAAGAGCTGACGCCACCACCCGCCGAACGTCGAGGTCCGGACCGC